>NZ_JADWOW010000050.1:0-114885 GCF_015767455.1 Brevundimonas sp. BAL450 | reverse complement strand
GATGCTGGGCGCCTGCGCCACCGAAAGCCCCGCAGAGGCGGCGTCGGCTGCAGCCCTTGTCGCGTCCTGGATGATGCGCGCCGCCTCTGCGGGGCTTTCGGTGGCGCAGGCGCCCAGCATCAGCGCCGAGGCGGCGGCGGACAGGATCAGTCGGTTCATGGACGTTACGCTCCGTTTTATTCTGTTTTTGCCGAACGCCCGGGTCAGTCCATCAGCCGGCGCGTCAGATAGGTGTATTCCAGCGCCAGCCGGCGGGCCGTCTCGCGCAGATTGGCGCCGGCTGCGTGGCCGCCGTCGGTGTTCTCGTAGAACAGCACCTCATGGCCCAGCGCTTCAAGCTGCGCCGCCGCCTTTCGGGCGTGGCCGGGGTGGACACGGTCGTCCTTGGTGGAGGTGTGGATGAACACTTCCGGATAGTCCGCATCGGCCGACAGGGCCTGATAGGGCGAATAGGCGGCGATCCATTCGCGCTGTTCGGCGATGTCCGGATTGCCGTACTCGCCCATCCAGGAGGCCCCGGCCAGCAGGGTGTGGTAGCGCAGCATGTCGAACAGGGGCACCTGGATGATGGCCGCATTGATCAGGTCGGGCCGCTGGGTCAGCAGGGCGCCCATGAACAGCCCGCCCTGCGACCCGCCCATGACGCCGAGGCGGCGGGGGCTGGTGACGCCGCGCGCGATCAGGTCCTCGGCCACGGCCTGGAAGTCCTCGTGGGCGCGCTGTCGGTTCGCCCCTTGCGCCGCCTGGTGCCAGCCGGGGCCGAACTCGCCGCCGCCCCGGGTGTTGGCCACCACATAGACGCCGCCGCGCTCCAGCCACAGCTTGCCCACCGTGGCCGAATAGCTGGGCAGCAGCGAGACCTGGAAGCCGCCGTAGCCGTAGAGCAGCGTCGGGTTCGATCCGTCCGTGGCGATGCCGTCGCGGCTGACCACGAAATAGGGGACCATGGTCCCGTCGGCGGAGCGGGCCTGATGCTGCTCCACATGCATGCCCTCGGCGTCGAACTTGGGCGGCAGGCTCTTGACCGTCTCGAGCGCGCCCGAGGCGGTGTCGGCCAGCCACAGGGTGTCGGGCGTCAGATAGCCCCTGACGCTGACGAACAGCAGGTCGTCCTCGCTGCTGGCCGAGCTCAGGCTCACCGAGGCGTTTTCGGGCAGGTTCAGGCGCTCGCGGACCCAGCCGCTTTCCGCGCGGTGGTAGGCGTAGGCCGCGCCGCGCACGTTCTCGTACAGGGCGACCACCAGCCGGTTGCGGGTCAGGGTCACGTCCTCGACGGATTCCCGCTCGCCCGGCCGCAGGACCAGCTCGCCGACCGAGCCCTGCGGATCGGCCTTCAGCGCCTCCAGGTCGAAGGCGATCAGGTCGCCGGCCTCGAAGGCGGTCCCCGCCCCGTCGATCCAGTCCTGGTCGGTGGTGACGATCATCCGGCCGTCCAGCAGGCCCTGGATCGAGCGGCGGGCGGGCAGGTTGATGCGCACCGCCCCGGCGTCGGTCAGGAAATAGCTTTCGGTCTCGAAGAAGGTGACCGCCCGGTCCACCATCTCGGCGTGCACCACGCCGTCCGCGTCGCGCAGGGTGTAACCGGCCACCAGCACGTCTTCGGGCTCGCCCCGGAACACCTCCGGCGCCGCGTCGATGGACTGGCCGCGGGTCAGGCGACGCACGGTCATGGCGTAGCCGGAATCGGTCAGGGTGCCGTCGCCGAAATCGCGATAGACCAGCAGGGTGTTCTCATCGACCCATCCGGCGGCGCCCTTGGATTCGGGCAGGTCGAAGCCGTTCTCGATGAACTGGCCGGTCTCGCGGTCGAACTCGCGCATGACCACGGCGTCCTTGCCGCCGTCCGACAGACTGACCAGGCACAGGCGTTCGTCGGGGGCCAGGCACTCGGCGCCCTTCCAGACCCAGTTGGCGTTCTCGGCCGAGGCCAGGGCGTCGACGTCGAGGATGGTCCGCCACTCGGGCGTGTCGGTGCGGTAGCTGTCCAGGGTCGCCCGGCGCCAGACGCCGCGCACATGGTTCGCGTCCTGCCAGAAATTGTCGACGGTGCGCTGCCCGCCCGCCGAGTGCCGGAAGGCGGGGAAGGGAATGCGGTCCCGCGCCTGCACCAGATCAAGCGCCGTGGAATGGAGGTCGTCATAGCGCGGGTCGCCGGTCAGCACGCCCAGCGAATGCGCATTGCGCGCCTCGACCCAGGCCATGGCCCGCTCGCCCTCGATGTCCTCCAGCCACAGCCAGGGATCGGACGCCGCGGCCTGTTCGGTCAGGGTGGGGACGTCGGTGGGTTCAGATGTCTGGGCCATGGGATGGGTCGCTGAAAGGCTGAGAACGAGCGCGGCGAGGACGGGACCTCGATAGGCCAGACGACGGAACATGCGGCGTTTTCCTCGAATGTGGCGGTGAGCGGCCGCGACCCTATGGGCGGGCCGGGGCGTTGGAAAGTTACAGGCCTGTAATGTCAGCGGCCCTCGTCGGGGATGCAGATGGTCTCGCCGCAGGCCTTGCAGTGCACCGCGTCGGGGTCATGCCGCTGAAGCCCGCAGGTGGGGCAGGGGAAGTACACCTTGTGCGGCACGTTCAGGGACTGGATCAGGCGGAAGAACAGCCCGACCCCGCCCAGCATCACCGCGATGGACAGCAGCCGCCCCCACGTGCCGGGCAGGATGATGTCGCCATAGCCGGTGGTGGTCAGGCTGGTGATGGTGAAATACAGCGCATCCACATAGCCCGAGATGCCCTCATAGCGGCCCATGAAGCTGGTGTAGACGAAGCCGGCCACCACAAAGACGAAGGTCACCAGCGCCGCCAGCGCCTTGACGATGTCCTGAACCCGCGTGTCGTTGTAGCCGCGGCCCACCGTCTTCCAGAAGAAATCGCTGTTGAGCAGGGTCCACAGGCGCAGCACCCGCAGGAAACCCAGATTGTAGAGCCAGGCCGGGAACAGCAGGGTCGCCAGGACGAACAGGTCCACCCAGACGATGGGCCGCTTCAGCCAGTCCTTCCAGTCCGTATAGGCCGAGGCCCGCGCGATCAGGTCGAAGGCCAGGATCGCCGCGATCCCATAGTCGATCAGATAGAAGATCAGGCCGCTCTGATTCTTCAGCAGGGGCGCGGCGATGAAGAAGGCGATGATGGCGAAGTCCACCACGATCACGCCCAGGCGGAAGCGCACCGCCGTCGGTGACGAGCCGTGGTACAGCGCCCTCAGACGCGCCCTCAGCCGCCAACCCGTGTGGGTGTGCTCCTGACCCTGGGCTTTCATGGAAAAACTGTCCTTCGTCGCGTGCTCTGACGCCGAGCCGGAATTGCCCTATATGCGGAGACCATGACGCACCCCTTCGTCAAGATGAACGGCGCAGGAAACGACTTCATCGTGATCAACGCGATGGAGCGCCCCTTTGCGCCGACGAGCGAACAGGCCCGCGCCCTGGCCGATCGCGAGACCGGCCCGGCCGGCGGCTGCGACCAGCTGATCGTGATCGAGCCTTCGCAAACCGGCGACGCCTTCATGCGGGTCTGGAACGCCGACGGCGGCGTGGTCGAGACCTGCGGCAACGCCCTGCGTTGCGTCGGCTGGCTGCTGACCCTGGCGGGCGGTCGCGACCGGGTGGTGATCGACACCCTCGGCGGGCCGACCACCGCCGCGCGCGCCGGCGAGCTTCGCGTCGCCGTGGACATGGGCCCGCCGCGCCTGGCCTGGGACCAGATCCCGCTGGCCGAGGAGATGGACACCCGCGGCATCGAGCTTCAGGTGGGGCCGGTGGACGCGCCTGTCCTGCACACGCCCGGCGCCGTCAGCATGGGCAATCCCCATGTGGTGTTCTTCATCGACCACGTTCCCGACGACGCCTTCACCCGGGCCACCGGCTCGCTGATCGAGCATCATCCACTGTTTCCCGAGGGGGTGAACGTGGGCTTCGCCCATGTGGAGGCCCGGGACCGCATTCGACTGAGGGTGTGGGAGCGGGGCGCGGGCCTGACCCTGGCCTGCGGCACCGGCGCCTGCGCCGCTCTGGTGGCCTGCGCCCGACGGGGCCTGACCGACCGGGCGGCCACGGTGATCGTGGACGGCGGCGAACTGATCATCGAGTGGCGAGAGAGCGACGATCACGTACTGATGACCGGGCCGGTCGAGGTGGAGACCACCGGGGTCCTGCCCTGAAATCCTGACGACGCGGCCCGGCAGGCAGAAACTCCAGCCTGTTGTGGTTGTGGGAAGGGCGCCCGGGTTCTAGGGTCTCGCCTTCCCTTGCCGCACCCGCGTGCCTTGCAGCGACCCCATGCCCGAAAACACCGAAAAGCAGACCTTCACCGACCAGGAAGCCCTGGATTTCCACAGCGAGCCGACGCCGGGCAAGATCTCCATGGCGCCGACCAAGCCCATGGCGACCCAGCGCGACCTGTCGCTGGCCTATTCGCCGGGCGTGGCCGTGCCGGTGCGGGCCATCGCCGAGGATGTGGACCTGGCCTATGACTACACCGCCAAGGGCAACCTGGTGGCGGTCATCTCCAACGGCACCGCCATCCTGGGCCTGGGCAATCTGGGCCACATGGCGTCCAAGCCGGTGATGGAAGGCAAGGCGGTGCTGTTCAAGCGCTTCGCCGACGTGGACTCCTTCGACGTGGAGGTGAAGACCACCGACCCGGACGAGTTCATCACCGTGGTCAAGAACATCGGCGACACCTGGGGCGGCATCAATCTGGAGGACATCAAGTCCCCCGAATGCTTCGAGATCGAGACCCAGCTGCAGGACCTGCTGGACATCCCGGTCTTCCACGACGACCAGCACGGCACCGCCATCATCTCCACCGCCGGCCTGATCAACGCCTGTCACGTGGCGGGCAAGAAGCTGGAGGACGTCAAGGTGGTCCTCGCCGGCGCCGGCGCCGCGGGCCTGTCGTCCATCGCCCTGATGAAGGCGGCGGGCGTGAAGCACGAGAACACCGTCATCGTCGACCGTGACGGCGTGGTCTATCGCGGCCGCGACAATGTCGACCAGTGGAAGGCCGCCCACGCCACCGACACCCCGCACCGCACCCTGGCCGAGGCGATGGTCGGCGCCGATGTGGTCATCGGCCTGGCCGCCAAGGGCGCCATCACCAAGGAGATGGTCGCCTCCATGGCGCCGCGTCCCATCATCTTCGCCATGGCCAACCCGGACCCGGAGATCACCCCCGAGGACGTGCGCAGCGTCCGCGACGACGCCATCATCGCCACCGGCCGGTCGGACTATCCGAACCAGGTCAACAACGTCCTGGGCTTCCCCTACATCTTCCGCGGCGCCCTGGACGTGCGCGCCCGGCAGGTGAACCACGAGATGAAGGTGGCCTGCGCCCAGGCCCTTGCCGCCCTGGCCCGCGAGGACGTGCCGGACGAGGTGGCCGTGGCCTATCGCGGCCGCAAGCTGAAGTTCGGTCCGGACTACATCATCCCCACGCCCTTCGATCCGCGCCTGATCTGGTACATCCCGCCCTTCGTGGCCCAGGCGGCCATGGACACCGGCGTGGCGCGCAAGCCCATCGAGGACATGGACGCCTATCGCGCCACCCTGCGTCAGCGGCTCGATCCGTCCGCCGCCCTGATGCAGAAGATCTCCTCGGCCGTGCGCGGCGCGCCCAACAAGCGCGTGGTGTTCGCCGAGGGCGAGGAGACCTCGGTCATCCGCGCCGCCTGGGCCTTCAAGCAGCAGGAGCTGGGCACCCCCATCCTGGTGGGCCGCGAGGAGCTGGTGCGCCAGAACGCCGTCGAGGCGGGTCTGGTGTTCGAGGATCTGGGCATCGAGATCATCAACGCCCGCGTCTCGCCCAACAATGTGGCCTACACCGAGGCCCTGTATCAGCGGCTGTGGCGGCGCGGCTACCTGCGCCGCGACGTGCAGCGCATGATCAATCAGGACCGCAACTATTTCGGCGCGGCCATGCTGGCCCACGGCGACGCCGACGCCATGGTCACCGGCGTGACCCGCAATTTCAACATGGCGCTGAAGGAGGTCAGCCGGGTTCTGGACGTGAAGAGCACCCTGATCGGCCTGTCGGTGGTCATGGCGCGCGGCCGCACCCTCTTCGTGGCCGACACCTCCATCCACGAGCTGCCCGACGCCCAGGAGCTGGCCGACATCGCCATCCAGGCGGCGGCCGCGGTCCGCAAGCTGGGCCGCACCCCCCGGGTGGCCTTCCTGTCCTATTCCAGCTTCGGCAACCCCCCGGGCGACCGGGGCGAGAAGGTGCGCGAGGCCATCCGCATCCTGGATCAGCGCGGCGTGGACTTCGAATACGAGGGCGAGATGCCGCCCGAGCTGGCCCTGACCCCCGATGCACGCGGCTCGCACCCCTTCATGCGCCTGTCGCGGGAGGCCAATGTGCTGGTCATGCCGGCGATCCATTCGGCCGTGATTTCGACGCAGATGATCGAGGCGCTCGGCGGCGCCACCCTGATCGGGCCGCTGCTGATCGGGCTGGAGAAGTCGGTCCAGATCGTGCCGCTGGGCTCGTCCGTCAGCCAGATCCTCAACGCCGCCACCTTCGCCGCCTACGAGGAAGGCATCGCCGAGGAGGGGTGAGGCGTCAGGTCGACGCCTTGTCCTCAGGCGGCGCGGTCGGGATCTGTCCCTGTCGCGCGGCCACGTAGAAGGCCAGGACTATGGCGAAGACGCCGATCGCGGTCGAGTAGAGGAAGAAGGCGAAATAGCCCGCGCCCAGCCCCGCCGGCGTCACCCCGCTGGTGAGCGCGCCGGTCGTGAGGGAGTTGGCCGGCAGGTTCGAGAACAGCGGCTTGAAGGCGGCTAGCGGCCCCCCGGCGTCGGCGGAGCGGGCCGAGGCCTCCACGATCTTGCCCGACTGTGACGCCACCAGCTTGCCGGGCAGGGCGTAAAGCGAGCTGAACAGGGCGTACTGGACCGCCGTGAAGCCGATGGACGTCAGGCTGGACATGTAGGCGATCAGCGCCGTGCCCGCGAAGCCGGACGCCACATTGTCGATGCCGATGGCGATGAACAGGGCCCCCAGATCGTGTCCCTGGGTCGCCAGCCAGGCGAAGACGATGTTGGACACCGGGCTCATGAAGGCGCCGATGACCATGGTGCGGATCAGGCCCAGCTTGGCCACCGCCCAGCCCCCGGCGAACACGCCCACCGACAGCGCAATGACGCCGAACAGCTTTCTGACCTCTCCGATCTCGATGAGGCTGAAGCCCAGATCGAGATAGAACGGGTTCATGATGTTCAGGACGAAGTCCGCCAGACGGTACAGACAGATCAGCGCCAGGATCGGCCCCGCCAGCTTTCCGAAGCGGTTGAAGAAGTCCATCAGCGGCGCGCCGAACGACCCGGCCAGATAGGCGCCGGGCCGGGTGCGGTAGCCGGGGATCGGCCAGCAGGCGATCGCCAGCAGCACGAACCCGCCGATGACATAGGCGAACTGGATCAGGACGCCGGGCAGGTCGCCCTGATCGGTGGTCGCGGCGATGGCGGCGCCCAGCCCCTCGCCCAGCGGGGCCAGCGCCCAGGCCAGGGCGTCGGGCCGGTCGGTCAGCCCCGTGCCGATGATCAGGGCCGAGAGGGCGATCAGAGCCAGGCGCACGACCCATTCGATCTTTTCGAACACCGGCCTGGAGGGAATGTCGGCGACCGGAATCTCGCGAATGATGTGCCGCTTCTCGCGCGGCGCCATCAGCACGCCCAGCACGCCGAAGCCCATCAGGCCGGCCATGACGGCGTACGAGAGGTTCCAGTTGTAGTACTGGGCCAGCGCCAGCGGGATGAAGCCCGCCGCGATCTGGGCCACGCGCCAGCCCAGTTGATAGGCGGCGGCCAGGGCGCCTTGGCGGCTGTCGTCGGCGGCCTCGATGCGCCAGGCGTCGATGGCGATGTCCTGGGTGGCGCCGAAGAAACCCACCATGACCGCGAACAGGGCCACCATGCCCAGCTGGGTCTGCGGGTTGGACCCGGAAATCAGCCACAGGCCGAGGATGATCACCGCCTGGGTCAGCAGCATCCATGAGCGCCGATGGCCCAGCCATTTGGTCAGGATCGGCACATTGGTGCGGTCGAGCAGGGGCGCCCAGATGAACTTGAGGGCGTAGGTCAGGGTGGCCAGGGCGAAGAAGCCGATCAGCTCCAGCGTCACCCCGTCGTCGCGCAGCCACGCGGACAGGGTGTCGTAGATCAGCAGATTGGGCAGGCCCGAGGCGAAGCCCAGCAGCAGCATGGTGGCCGAGCGGCGCTCCAGATAGACCGCCAGCCCGCCGAAGCGCCCGGCGGGCTTTTCATCCGCCGTGATGGAGTCCCCTGGGCCCTGGTCGGTCATGGATGCGTCCCTTTGCAGGGACGCCCCCATGCGCCCCGATTCAGCAGGCGACCTTGGCGCGGAGTTCGCCGCTCGTCCAGCGGGCAAGCGCCGACCGGAGAGCATCGGTGTCGATGGGCTTGGTCAGGTGGTCGTCCATGCCGGCCTCCAGACACGCCTTGCGGTCCTCCACGAAGGCGTTGGCGGTCAGGGCCACGATGGGGGTGCGGTCGCCCCGGGCGCGGATGGCGCGGGCGGCGGCCAGACCGTCCATGCCGGGCATGCGCATGTCCATCAGCACCAGATCATAGCGGGCGCGGGCCAGGGCCTGGACCGCCTCGTCGCCCGAGCCGGCCGTCTCCACCACGCAGCCTTCGCGGCGCAGCAGGGTCTTGGCCAGCAGGGCGTTGACCGGATTGTCCTCGGCCAGCAGCACCCGCAGCCCGGCGAAGCGCACGGGGGTGACCCGGTCGTCCTCGCGCTGGGGCGGGGGCGGGCCGCCGATGGGGGCGTCGCCGCGCCCGATGGCCGCCAGCACGCGCTCCGCCAGCGATGCGCGGCGCAGGGGTTTGATCAGATAGCCGTGGAAGCCCTGCGACCGATAGCGCGCGATCAGCTCGCGCTCCTCGGCCTTGAGCAGGACGATGCAGCGGCCGCCCGTGGGGCAGGCGGCGAGGGCGCCCGTGTCGGCGGCGGCGTGGTCCACCAGGGTGACGGTGGCGCCGGTCTTCACCGTTCCGCCGCAGGCCTCCACCTGCTGGCGTGCGGCCTCGGCCACCAGGGGGTCGGGGGATTTCACCGCCACGGCGAGGCCCTTCAGGGGCGTGGCCCGCCCTTCGGCGGCGCCGGGGGCTGCGGGGAAGACGGCCTCGAAACGGAAGCGCGCGCCGCCGCCGGGCCGGTCGGTGACGCAGACCTTGCCGTCCATGGCCTCGGCCAGCTTGCGGACCACCGCCAGACCCAGCCCCGCGCCGTCGAAGCGCGCCGCGTCGGAGGCGTCCACGTGGCCGAATTCCTCGAAGATGCGTTCGCGCGCCTCGGGCGGCACGCCGGGGCCGGTGTCGTCGATGATGAAGGCCAGCTTCGGCCGGCTGTCGCGGCCGCCCGCGCGCTCGATGGCGATGCGGACGCCGCCGGTCCCGGTGAACTTCACCGCGTTTCCGGCCAGGTTGAACAGGATCTGGCGCAGGCGGCCCTCGTCGGCCAGCACGTCGGGCGCGTCGGGCGCCACGGTCCACACCAGCGACAGGCCCTTGTCGTGGGCGCGCGGGCTGAGCAGCTCGGCCACGCCCTGGACCAGCGCCTCCAGATTCACGGGCTCGGAGTCCAGCTCCAGATGGCCCGCATCCACGCGGGCGTAATCCAGCAGGTCGTTGACCAGCCCCAGCAGGTGTTCGGCGGAATCCCGCGCGGCGCTCACATAGGCGCGCTGGGCGCCGTCCATGCGGGTGCGGGCCAGCAGGCCCAGCATGCCGATCACCCCGTTCAGGGGCGTGCGCATCTCATGGCTCATCAGCCGCAGGAACCGCTCCGCCGCCTGGGCGTCGGGAGTCCCGGCCGCGGCCGGGTTGGTCGGGAGCGCCTTTTGCGCCGTCTCGGTCTTCACGGTCTTTCGCCGCATGCTCATCACTCACCCTCCACCGGAGGACGAGCATGCACGACAACGGTTAAGGGCCGCCGAATCACCCGCGAGGCGTCAGGCGGTGCGCTTCAGGCGGGAGTCACCAGGCGGGCGCCGTCTCGGCCGCGACCGGCGCCGCGCCCGCCTCCTGCGGGCCCACGGTGGTGCGGCGATAGACCAGCGCCTCGGCGATGTGGCGGCGCAGGACCGGGGTCGATCCCTCCAGATCGGCGATGGTGCGCGCCAGCCGCAGGGTGCGGGTCCAGCCCCGCGCGGTCAGACCCCCCGCCTCCGCCGCCCGCATCAGCAGGGCCCGGCCGGACTCATCGGGCGCCCCGATCCGGTCCAGGGTCTCGCCGGACGCCCGGGCGTTGATTCCCTGATCCGGATCCAGACCGTGTTCGCGGGCGCGGTCGGCCTGGGCCTCGCGGGCTGCGGCCACCCGGGCGGCGGCCTCGGCCGTGCCCTCGGCGGGCGGGGGCAGGGCCATGTCGGCGGCGGTCACCGGCGGGGTCTCCACCGTCAGATCGATGCGGTCGAACAGCGGCCCGGAGATGCGGTTCTGATAATCCCGCTGACAGCGTGGAGCCTTGCCGCAGGCGCCCTTGCCCGGCCCGCCCACCCCGCAGCGGCAGGGGTTCATGGCGGCGATCAGCTGGAACCGCGCCGGATAGCGCACGTGGGCGTTGGCCCGCGCCACCACGATCTCGCCGGTCTCCAGCGGCTGGCGCAGGGAATCCAGCGCCTGGGGCGAATATTCCGCTCTTATGGCGCAAACACACCTAGCGGCCTGAGACGCAACTATCTGTTCTTGCTACGTTCTTTTTCATGAAGAACGTCGATCCCTATGAATATGAGCGGCCGGCAACCATCCAGGGGCTTCTGGCGAAGCGTCAGCAATTGGCGAAGCTGCTGAAGCATCTGCGCGCTGAAGAGCGGAAGGTGGTCAGCGACCTCGATCACCTGGACGCGGCGATCCGGTTTTTCGACCCGGAAGCTGACGCCGTCCGCCTCACCCGTTATCCGACCAAGCACCGCGCCAAGAAGGGTGAAGTGGTCAGGCTTGTCGTGCGGCTGCTGAAGGAGGCCGACCGCCCGCTCACCGCGCTCGACATCGTTCACGAGCAGATCAAAGAACGCGGCCTGAGGACGGACGACGGAACGGTGGTGCTGCTTCGGAAGCGCATCGGGGCCTGTCTGACCAAGCTGAAGAATGACGGCTTTGTCCGCGTGGTGCCGCTGCCCGGCTTGTACCAGGGCTGGGAGATCGCGCGATGACCCCGATCCAGTTCTGGCGCGGGCGCCATTTGTACCAGATCGCCCCTGCGCGCACCGGTGACGGGTTTATCGGTCTCTGCAACGGCCGCACCGTCGCCACCGCGAAGGATGGGGCGGCCGTCATGCGCGCTCTGATCATGTCGACGCGGTGGCGCAAGGGTCTGCCGGAGGGGGGAACCCCTTAAGGCGCGGCAGGAATCCTGGCGACGGTCGACGCCATCGACTCCACCAGAACGCGCGCGACCCTCAGCGATGTGTCGTCTCCGTGCTCTTCGAGAAGCACCAGCGCCTGATCGAATACGTGCGCCACTTCGCCTTCTGTTAGGACGCCTTTGGCCTTCAGATGGCCTACCAGACTGTAAACGGTCGCTTGGGCCGCTAACGCAGCGCCACGTGCTTCGGCGTCCATTCAGACCTCCTTCGGTTCGTCCGCCACCATAGGAGGCGTGAGGTCAGAACTGAACCGCCACGCCGCCGCCCCGGCCGCAGAGTTGAGCCCAAGTGTCCGAAAAATAGGCGCCCGAGAGACCGCCCCGATCATCGATCTGCGCGGATGAGGTCCCACGATTAGACACCGACGCCTCGAAACGGACATGACCGGTGTAACCGCCCATCGCGTTCCTCGCGTTCACCTCACCACAGAAGACCGTCGTGCCGTTCTGAAGACGGTGACGACTGACACTCCTGAAGCTGGCGGAGTTGGGGTCGCGGAGTTGGTCTGTCACGGCGCGTCGGCCAACGGTCCTGATCTGGGCATCCGACCAGTTCACCACTGGCTGACGCGATCGCCGCTCTTCTGCGCAAGCTGCATAGCTGCCATCCGACAGCCCCTGTATGCGGGCCATCACGGCGCCTGGACTACCCTCTCGGTAGCCTCCTGTGGTGCTACAGGAGTCCGTCTGCGCTGCTGCTGGACCGGCACCTGTCAAACTCAGCGCCAGCGCGACGCCCACCAACATAATCACCTTGGTCATGATTGCCCCTTTCGATGGGCAACATAGTTCCCATCAAGGGTTACGGCGCGGTTAGGAAAGATAGTTCCTAGAACCCAAAGCCGCACTCGTCGCCCATGGCGGCATGCGGTGGGAGGATCGAGTCGGCGCCAATGTAAGGCAATTGCGGAAGGCCAAAGGCCTCAGCCAAGAAGCGTTGGCGCATGAGGCGGGCATGTCGATGCGGTATCTCGCCGGCCTGGAGCGCGGTGAGGAGAACCCGTCGCTGCTGTTCTTGGTGAAGTTGGCGGGGGCGCTGGGCGTGGAGCCAGGATCGTTGTTCGATTAGACGGCGTCAGGTATTGAACTCTCGCCGGACGCGGCAGTGGGACTGACCTGCTGGTTTTGATCATTCAGCAATGATCGCCATTAGAGAGGAAGGCCGATGGCGAAGGCTGAACATCTCGAACATCGTGACGTTGCCCTGTTGATTGGTCAGGCCACCATGCAATGGAATGAGGTGCACTCCTACTTCTTCCTCACCTTCATGGACTGTACAGGCCTCGACGCCGATATGGCACGAGCCATTTTTTACAGCATTCCAAGTGACCGAGCGCAGCGGGCGCTTGCCCTAGTGGCAGTGTCTGAACTCGCTGGTGCAGGTTCCCCGGAGGCAAAAGGTTTTCAGCTTATCGTAAAGGCCGCCGAAGCAGTGGCGGGGAAGCGAAATGCAGCCGTCCACCAACTGTGGGAACAGGACCCGAAGTCGTGGGCGGTGCGTCCCAATCACTCCCTACACCTCCATAAAGCATTCAAAGGGGGCCACATCAAAGTCCTAAAGGAATTAGATGGTGACATAGGTCGCATTTATGTAGATTATCTCGAATGGAATAAGTCTTCTTATCCGATCCTGAATGAACGATTCAAAGAAAGACGAGAGCGAAATAACTTTTCTGAATAATTAGGGGTCGATGCTCCCGCCCACTCCTTGGTCGTTACGCAAGCGTTGCCTCAGGACTTCGTCTCAATGGCCTTCTCTAGAAACTCTGAAAAAGCATTGACGGCATCCGTCTCCGAAAAACCTTCAACATCGAGTTCGACGGGTTTAAAGCCCGGAGCGCGCGACGCAATTTTTACGGTGCTGGTATAGAAGGTGAACGTCAGAGACGCACCGGATGCAACCTCCGGCGGGTGCATGCGGTAAGACAATTGCACCATTGAATCCTGCCCGCCGACCAGTGTCAGATTGAAACCGGCCTGCCTCAAGGTATTCGAGACTTCCCTGCGCCCCTCCGATACAGCTTCCATCGCGCGTTTAACATCCCCTAGCTTCTGACGGGCAATCTCTGCGCGCTCTTCAGCAACTAGAGGGTCAGGCGTGATCCGCGCCACTGCGGCTCTCAATCGCCGAAGGGATTCTTCTTTGGAATTTTGCATTTAGGCCTCCTTCAGGAGGCCTATTGAGTTAACGCTTACAACCAGTTAACTGATGGGCTTATTGTCAGCCCAATAGACATCGAACATGCCCACTGGCAAATCGGCCCTGAGTTTCAGGCCTTCCACGCTAGGGTCGATACGAAGCGTCAATCCAGGTCGGACATGCTGCGAAAGTGCGACTACCGCATCAAACAACATATAGATTAGAGTGCGGTTATCAGGGTCTTGTCGACGGATTATAGTTTGCCCATGCTCGCTCGGGGGCTGCCAATGGACTACAGTTTGAGTGCTATGCGGCTCACACGCCTCTCCTTCGCTGCATGCGGCGGGAGGGAGTTGTTTCGAAGGCTCTGATGACATAGACAAATTGTCTCACCATTTGGCGTTATGTCAAGATTTCATTCGTCTAACCTTTTCGGGGCGCCACGATATGGACGGACTTAGCTGTCGTCTCCTGGCTCCCCAAGCCGCACCAGATAACTCCCCATCGCCAAGCAGCACTCAATGAAGAACCCAGCGCTGAAGCCGGCCCGGTTGATCTGATTGCGGATATTGGCCTCGTTGGCTGATGTGTTGGCGCCCCGCGCCCGAAGCATCTCCGCCAGTTCCTTGTAGCTGACCCCCCGCCGCTGCATCTCCGCCTTCAGAATTCGCTTGGCGCGTTGCGACCATTCGTTGTTCGGGATTCGCTCTGCCACGCATCACTCCAAGATTATTCGCATCAAAGATGATGCATACGCGCTTGACTCCGCGCGCCAAGTTCGTTCATACGCATCACATCTGATGTGTATGAACGGAAAGGCTGGTTGGCGCAACATTTTCTCCTTTCGGCGAAGGCCGTGACGCTCAGCGTCCTCGAAGTCGCTCGTATGAGCGACGACGAGGCGTATGAGGCGTTCAAGGCGCTGCGCTTTGCGGAGAACGACGGAGAGCCATACTGCCCCCATTGTGGCTGCGACGCCGTCTACACGTTCCGCGCCCGGCGGCTCTTCAAGTGCAAGCGGTGTGAGAAGCAGTTCACGGTCACCTCGGGGACTACTTTCCGCAGTCGAAAGATGTCGTTTGGAGACATCCTCACAGGCGTGCTGACGTTCGTGAACGGTGTGAACGGCAACGCCGCCCTGCGCCTTCGCCGGGACCTGGGGTGCTCGTACAAGACGGCGTTCGTTTTGGTTCAGAAGCTACGCCGCGCGATGGCGTCGATGCAGGCTGAAGTAAACCCCACCGGCGAGGTCGAGATCGACGGCGTGTTCATCGGCGGGTTTATCCGACCGGAAAACCTGAAGGCCGACCGAACGGGAGACGGCCGAAGGCAGTACAATGGCAGGCGCCGAACCATCGTGACGGCGCGTGAGCGGCGAGCCGGCGGCAGATCACGCGCGTTCGTGGTGCCGAACGAAAAAGCCGCTGATCCTTTCATTAAGTCGGTGGTGAATGAGGCCGCTCACGTAATCACGGACGAACAGCCCGCCTTCTCGCGCTACTTCCTGCATTTCGCAGATCACTCGACGGTCAACCACAGCGTGGGACTGGTCGTCGATGGCATTCACGTCAATCTGCTGGAGGCCCAACACAGCCGCATCCGGCGCGCGGAACGTGGGGTGTACCTCCACATCAGCGGGAACCACGCCCAGCGGTTCGCCGATGAACTGTCCTGGCGCGATGACTTCCGCCGTGTAGACAACGGCCAGCAGTTTCGCATGATCGCCACGCGCGCGCTCAACCTCAGCCCGGATGCCGAACTGGTTGGGTACTGGCAGAAGCGCCCTGACTGGCTGCGCGCGGCAAATCGCCGACGCGGACTAAAGGCGCTGACGCATAGGCGACGGGGGCGTTCGAAGGTGCCCATTTCGGCCTACTCTTCACCCGCCACCGGTTAGGCGTACCCTCCAGCTTCTCCACAGCGTCGTCTTCGAGGCGCGCCTTGAGCGACGAGGCTACAGTCGAATCGAGCCTGCTGATCGCCCTTCCGTCCTTCGGACTGACGCCCATCTCCTCTGCAATCAGGTAGCTGATCTCTCTGACCCTCAGCGCCTCGCCAGATCGTCGGAGCGCCTGATAGGCCGCCTTGGAGACCGACCCGCGCCGTCGCGTCCTACGGGGATGCAGCGGCGTCAGATGATAAGGCGTCCATATCGGGTCGACCTGGAGGCGGATCAGGTAGTCGATCTTCTCCATCTTCTCCTTCAGGACGCGTTTCTCCGCCTGGATGCGCCGGTCCTCCGCCGCCAGAGCCTTAACGCCGACGATGGTCTCCGTGGGGATTTCGGCGCGTTCATACTGGCCCAGGGCGAGGCGGTAGTCGCGTTCGAGGGCGGTAAGGATTTCGTGGGGGCTCGACATGACGGTTCAATGCAGGCTGATTGCCTGCCGGACCGTTGGGAAACACGCTTAAGATGCGCTGAAATCCGCTACCAGATTCGCCATCTGACCGAATTTCGGGTAACGTCGAGTAACTCCATGGCGTCAGCGATTAAAGAGAGATCGGAAAGTGACGCCGCCCACTCCCGCCCCAACGCAGGAGGATTACGATGGCCCGCTTCTTACTGCGCTTGCATGATGGTCAGAAAACTACACCAGTGGTGGAGCCTCTCGATGCGGACGACGCAGAGCAGGCTAAAGTGCTCGCAGAAATTCGCCTCCTACTGACGAACGACTACACCCACGCTCATATCTATGAAGGTGATCGGCAGGTCGCCGAACTCAACCGCTTTCGGCAGGGGCCGAACCCTCAAGGTTAGACGCCCGAATGCGTTAGGTGTGTTTGCGCCATAAGAGCGGAATATTCCGGCAGTTCGTCCAGGAACAGCACGCCGTTGTGGGCCAGCGACGCCTCGCCCGGCTTGGCCCGGTGCCCGCCGCCGGTCAGGGCCGCCATGCTGGCGGAGTGGTGGGGCGACCGGAACGGCCGGTCCCGGGTCAGGCCGCCGCGCTCGATCAGCCCCGCCACGGACCAGACCATGGAGGTCTCTAGCAGCTCCTGCGGCGTCAGGGGCGGCAGCAGGCCCGGCAGGCGCTGGGCCATCATGGACTTGCCCGATCCGGGCGGGCCCACGAACAGCAGGTTGTGGCCCCCGGCGGCCGCCACCTCCAGCGCCCGCTTGGCGCTCTCCTGACCCTTGACCTCGCGCAGGTCCGGCCCGCCGGTCGCCGCCTTGACCGGCCCCGGCTCGGGCGCGCGCAGCACCTGCACGCCCTTGAAGTGGTTGATGACCCCGATCAGCGATCGCGGCGCCAGCACCGACACCTCGCCCGCCCACGCCGCCTCCGGGCCGTTGGCCTCGGGACAGATCAGGCCCAGCCCCATGGCGGCGGCGGCCACGGCGGCGGGCAGGGTCCCGCCCACCGGGGCGATGCGCCCGTCCAGCCCCAGCTCCCCCAGCGCCGCCCAGTCGGACAGCGCATCGGGTGCGATCACCCCCATGGAGGCCAGCAGCGCCAGGGCGATGGGCAGGTCGAAATGGCTGCCTTCCTTGGGCAGGTCGGCGGGCGCCAGATTGGCGATGATGCGCCGTGACGGCATGGCCAGGCCGATGCCCGCAAAGGCCCCGCGCACCCGCTCCCGGCTCTCGGCCACCGCCTTGTCAGGCAGGCCGACGATGTTGAAGAAGCCCTGATCCCCGGACAGCTGCTGGACCTGAACGTCCACCCGCCGGGCGTCCACCCCGTCGAACGCCACCGTCACCACGCTGGCCAGCATGCCCGAGCCCTCCGTTCCCGCATGAGAACGAAGCATGAACAGTCAGGTTTTGCAATAGCGGCGTTCGGTGATCAGCCGACCTTCGCCTCGATCACGTCCCACATCAGGGCGGCGGCGTTGATCCCGGTGAACTCTTTCAGCTGCACAGCGCCGGTGGGCGAGGTCACATTGATCTCGGTCAGATAGTCGCCGATCACGTCGATGCCCACGAAGATCAGGCCGCGCCGCTTCAGCTCGGGGGCCAGGGCCGCGCAGATCTCGCGGTCGCGGGCGGTCAGCTCCACCGCCTCGGCCCGGCCGCCGACCCGCAGGTTGGAGCGCACATGGCCCTTCAGCGGCACCCGGTTGATGGCGCCCACCGGCTCGCCGTCGATCAGGATGATGCGCTTGTCGCCGGCCTCGACCGCCGGGATGAATTTCTGGATCACCAGCTGGTCGCGGCTGATCCCGGCGTGGATCTCCACCAGCGCCTCCAGATTCGGATCGTCGGCCTTGAGCCGCACCACGCCCGAGCCCGCCGCCCCGTGCAGGGGCTTGAGCACCACGTCCCCGTGCCGCTGGTGGAACTCGGCCAGGGCCACCGGGTCCGACGAGATCAGGGTCGGCGGCTGCACCCCCTTGAAGCGCGTGGCGAACAGCTTCTCCGGCGCATTGCGCACCTCGGTCGGATCGTTGACCACCAGGGTCTGTGGATGGATCGTCTCCAGCAGATAGGTGGCGGTGACATAGGCCATGTCGAAGGGGGGGTCCTGACGCATCAGGATCACGTCGATGTCCTCGGCCAGGTCCAGCTTCAACCAGTCGCCGAAGGTCACGTGGTCCCCGACCTTCTGGCGCAGGGCTGCCGGCCGCGCGCGGCAGAACAGCCGCCCGTCCTCCAGCGCCAGGGTGGCCACGTCATAGACCCAAAGCCGGTGGCCGCGCTCCTGGGCGGTGATGGCCTGGAGGAAGGTGGTGTCGGCCTCGATGTTGACCGCCTCGATGGGGTCCATCTGGATGGCGACCTTGAGCATGGCGAAGTCCTTGAAGCGTGGCGTTGAGGGCTTGCAGATGGACGCCGCACGCCCCGGGCGCAAGGCGAACCCGCCTCTGGAGCGTCAGTTCAGGCGCAGGCGGATGCGGTCGTGGGCGCTGCGGGCGTGCATCTGGCCGTGGCCGTCCAGACCCCGCGCCCGGTCCAGCGCCGCCAGCGCCCCGGCCAGGGCGCCCTGTTTCTCCCGCGCCGTGGCCACGTCCAGCCAGGGGCGGTGATCCTCGGGGTCCAGCAGCACGCGGCGGACGGCCGAGCGCTCGGCGCCCTCGAAATCCTGACGCCTCAGGGCGCGCACATACAGCATGTTCTGCAGCCGGATCAGGGCCTGCCGGTCCGTCACCGGGGCCATCAGCAGGTCCAGCCGGTCCGCCACATGGGGGGTCAGCCCGGCCAGCAGCGCCCGGCGGGTCAGCTCGGACGGCATGACGATGCGGCCCTGGCTGAACGGGTCCAGCGCCACCGGCCCGTCCGGCGTCTCGACCCGCAGCAGGAAGTGGCCCGGGAAATCCACCCCCCGGCAAATCAGCCCCGCCTGCGCCGCCGCATGGATATAGAACACCGCCAGGGCCGCCGACAGGCCGCGCCGCCGCTCGGCCACGTCGATGATGTCGGTGTTGGCCGGGTCGTCGTAATGCAGCAGGTCGCCATTCAGCCGCAGGTCCGAGGCCATGGTCTCCACCAGGGCGTCGTCATGGGATTCGCGGGCCATGCGCTCGGCCAGCCGCTCGGCGGCGTTGGCGGCCAGGGTGCGCACCGGCGCCGTCTCCCGGTGCGGATAGTCGTGGATGGCGCAGGCGATGGCCGCCTCCAGCAGCGGGAAGGCGTCGTCCTCGGCCGTCCCGGCCTCGGTCAGAACCTGTTCCGCTTCCTCACGCGTCACTTCGACCTCACGATCGTCTCAGAGTGTCCTGCGACAGGCCCCGAACATGACGGGGAAAGCGGCCGGGCGCCAGCGCCACCATGTCCAGCCGCAATGACAGGGTCTTGAGCGAGGGCCGGTTTCTCGCAACCGCCCGCCCCGCCGCCAGCAGGCGTGCTTTCTGGGTTTCGCTCAGGGCGGTCAGGGCCTGATCCAGGGTGGCGCGGCGCTTGACCTCCACCACCGCCAGCACGCCGCCGCGCCGGGCCAGCAGGTCGATCTCGCCCGCCCGGCTCTTCAGGCGGAAGCCCAGCACCTGATAGCCCTTGGCCATCAGCCAGGCCGCCGCCAGCCATTCGGCTGCGTGCCCCGCCTTGTGCGCCCTGGCGCCCAGCCCGATCCGCCACGGCGCTTTCGCACGCACCGGAGCGGGGGGCGGCCGCATCAGGCCGGGTCCTTGCCCTGCAGCGCCAGGGCGCGGCGGTAGAGGGTCTTGCGCGGCAGATCCAGCGCCTTGGAGACTTCGGAGGCCGCATCGGCCGGACCGGCCCGTTTCAGGGCGTCCACCAGGGCGGCGTCGGCGTCGGCGTCGCTGGCCTGTTCGTCCTCGCCGGGGCCGATCACCACCACCAGTTCACCGCGCGGGCCGTCCAGCTGCGGCTTGGCGGCCAGCTGGACCAGATCGCCGCGCACGCACTCCTCGTACAGCTTGGTCAGCTCCCGGGCCACGGCGGCGGGGCGGGGCCCCAGCACGGCGGCCATGTCGGCGAGACTCCCCGCCAGACGCGGCCCGCTTTCAAAGAACACCAGGGTGGCGCGGATGGGCTTGAGCGCCTCCAGCGCCGTGCGCCGCTGGCCGCTCTTGGCGGGCAGGAAGCCGGCGAACAGCACCCGGTCGGCGGGCAGGCCCGCCACCGCCAGCGCCGCCAGCAGGCTGGAGGGGCCGGGCACCGGATGCACCGGCAGACCCGCCGCGATCATGGCCCGGGCCACCACGAAGCCGGGGTCCGACACCATGGGCGTGCCGGCGTCCGACACCAGCGCCACCACCTGACCCTCGCGCACCCGCTCCACCGCGCCCCCGGCGGCCCGTTCCGAGGCGTGGTCGTCGCATCGCTCCAGCCGGGCCTTGAGGCCATAGGCGGACAACAGCTTGCCGGTGACCCGGGTGTCCTCGGCCAGAATCAGGTCCGCGGCCTTCAGCACGTCCAGCGCCCGCAGGGTGATGTCGCGCAGGTTCCCGATGGGCGTGGAGACCAGATACAGGCCCGGCTGCACCGGCCGGGGCGGCGGCGCCATGGGCGGAAAGGGGGAGATCATCGAAGGATCCGTCATCCCCCGACCGTGCCAGCGCCCGCGACGCGGCTCAAGCGAAACAGCAGCGATCTCCCCCGCCCGTGACCCGTCGTCAGGCCAGCCAGAGCATCATGCGGGTGTCCACCTCGGCGTTGCGGGCGCGGCTGAACTGGCGGCGGGTTTCGCCGGTGTAGAGAAAGCCGGCCTTCTCCAGCACCCGGCCCGACGCGGCATTGTCGGTGAAGTGTCCGGCCACGACCGCCTTCTTGCTCCAGCGCGTTTTGGCCCAGGCCAGGGCGCCCTGCGCCGCCTCCGTGGCCAGACCCCGGCCCCAGAAGGGCTTGCCGATCCAGTAGCCCATCTCCGGCGCGCGGTCCTTGTCGTGGAACAGGCCCAGCACCCCGACGGGGCCGTGGTCCTCGTGTTCGATGACGAAGGTGTTGGCCCGGCGCGGGTCCTGCATGGCCACGTTCATGACGAAGGCCTCGGCGTCCTCGGTGCGGAACGGCGAGGGCATGCGGCAGGTCATGCGCGCGATCTCGGGATCGCCCGCCAGCTGGGCGATGCGGGAGATGTCGTGAGCGCCCGGCGCGCGCAGGGCCAGGCGCCGCGTCTCGATGACGGGGGAGGTTTCTATGACGCACATGGGCGAAGCCTCAACTCACGCCGGTCTCCTTGGAGGGCTCGGACCGGTCTCTCGAGGCGGGGAAACGAAAAAGGGAGCCTGGTCGATCCAGACTCCCCGCGGAATATTTCCCTGGTCCGGATCGCTGCTATTCTGGCCAGCGCGATCCGGGAGATTTCCTGGATTCGCGCTATTCGGCGGCCACGGCCTGTTCGGCCGGAAGCACGGAGACGTAACAACGTCCGCCCTGCTTGGTGGTGAATTTCACCGCACCCTGTACGAGGGCGAAAATGGTGTGGTCACGGCCCAGGCCGACGTTGTCGCCGGGGTGCCACTTGGTGCCGCGCTGGCGGATGATGATGTTGCCGGCCAGCACGCGCTCGCCGCCGAACTTCTTCACGCCGAGGCGTTTGGACTCGGAGTCGCGACCGTTACGCGACGAACCGCCGGATTTCTTGTGAGCCATGGGTCTGCTCCATCTTCCCTAGTGCGCTATCGCTCGGCTCGCGGAGCCTCGCTGCTTGAGCGCAGTGTAATCTAAACGTGGCGCGGTGGGCGCCGGACTATTCCTTGTCGGCCTTGGGCGCGGCCTTCTTGGCGGGCGCCTTCTTGGCCGGGGCCTTGGCCTCGGTCTTGGCTTCAGCCTTGGGGGCGGCGGCCTTCTTGGCCGGAGCCTTCTTGGCGGGCGCTTCGGCGGTCTCGGCCGGAGCGGCTTCAGCCTTGGCCTTGGGGGCCTTCTTCGGCTCGGCCTCGACGCGCGGGGCCAGGCCGCGGGCGCGAGCGTTCATTTCGGCCTTGGTCAGAACCTCGGCCTTGCCGTCCCACTTGGCCGACTGGCCGTCGCCTTCGATGCCGGTGATGCGCAGCACGCTTTCCATCTGGCGATGGCCGTTGGTGCGGCGATAGCCCTGACGGCGGATCTTCTTGAAGATCTTGATCTTCTCGCCCTTGCGGGTTTCGACCAGGGTGGCCGCCACGGAGGCGCCCTTGATGAGCGGCGCGCCCAGGGTCACGCCCTTGTCGCCGCCCAGCATCATGACTTCGCCGAAGCTGACGTCAGAGCCCGCGTCGCCGTCGAGCTTCTCGACCACGATCACGTCACCCGGTTGGACCCGGTATTGCTTGCCGCCGGTTTTGATCACCGCGTACATATTAAGCCTCGGCTGGAACGCAAAAAGATGTGCGCCCGCGAGGTGACCCTGCGGGCGAAGAGCGGCGACATATACGGACAGGCCGGTTTGAGTCAACGCGAAACGGGGGAATGGACCCCGATTTTCCCATCGGGCAAGGGTGTTCGCCGCCGGTTCGACCGGACTATGGCCTGACGGGGACAGGCCGGGCAAGCTGTCTCCGGCCAGTCCATCAAGGAGCGCTTCATGTCACGCCGTCTTTCCGCCCTCGCCGCGACCGCCGCCCTGGTCATGACCGCCCAGCCGGCGACGGCCGACCCGGTGGACGCCTACTGGGCGAATCTCACCGCCCTGTGCGGCAAGGCGTTCGGCGGAACCCTGGTCCAGGCGCCCGAGGGCGACACGGCCTTCGAGGGCCGGGCCCTGGTCATGCATGTGCGGGACTGCTCGCCGGAACGCATCCGCATTCCCTTCGTGGTGGGCGACGACCTGTCCCGCACCTGGGTGCTGACCCGCCATGAGGACGGCCGCATCGAACTGCGCCACGACCACCGTCACGCGGACGGCTCCGAGGAGGACGCCACCCAGTACGGGGGCTTCACGCCCAATCCGGGCAATGACCGCATCAAGATGTTCCCGGCGGATCAGGCCACCTGGGACCGCATGCCCAATTCCCACCCCAGCGTCTGGTTCATGGAGGTGCAGGACGACCGCTTCATCTATGCGGCCGTGCGCGTGGGCACGCCGCGCGCCTATCGGGTGGAGTTCGACCTGACCCGCGAGATCGCGGCGCCGCCCGCCCCGTGGGGCTGGACGGACTGAATCAGGCGCCCCGCCGCGCCAGAAGGTCACGCAGTTCGGCCATCTCGGCGCGCATGGCCTTGAGCTCGTCGGTCATGGCGCGGGCCTCGGCCGCGGATTCCGTGCGGGCCTGTTCGCGCTCGGCCGCGGCTTGGCGCAGGTGGGCCTCCACCTCCTCGTGATCGGCCTTGAGCAGATCGTCGTGCTCTTCCTGCATGGCCGAGACCACCACCCCGATGAACAGGTTCAGCATGGTGAAGGCGGTGGCCAGGATGAACGGCACGAAGAAGGCCCAGGCGTAGGGATAGACCTCCATCACCGGCCGCACGATGCCCATGGACCAGCTTTCCAGGGTCATGATCTGGAACAGGGAATAGGCCGAGGCCCCCAGGCTGCCGAACCATTGGGGGAAGCTCTCGCCGAACAGCATGGTGGCCATCACCGCCGACACATAGAAGACCAGCGCCAGCAGCATGACGATGGCGCCCATGCCGGGCAGGGCCGAGATCAGGGCCGAGACCACCCGCTTCAGCGACGGCGCGACGGTGATCAGGCGCAGCACCCGCAGCACGCGCAGGGCCCGCAGCACCGAGAACGCGCCGGTGGCCGGGACCAGGGCCACCCCCACCACCACGAAGTCGAACAGGCTCCACGGATCGCGGAAGAAGGCCAGCCGGTGCACCACCAGCCGCGCACCGATCTCGATCACGAACACGGTCAGCAGGATGCGGTCGGCCCACAGCAGCCAGTTCCCCCAGCCGGCCATGACCGCCGGGCTGGTCTCCAGCCCCAGGATGATGGCGTTCAGCACGATCAGGGCGGTGATGACCTGCTCGGTGCGGCGGGAGGCGAGAAGGGCGCGCAGGGATTGCAAGGGCGGCGTCCGTGGCTTGGCGGTTGGCGTGAAGCCCCATGTGGCCCGGCCCGCGGCGGAAATCCAGCGGCCCGCGCGCCCTGCGGCGAGACGGCCGATGGATCAGGGGTCGTGCGTTACAGAATAACGCGCTATGGGGCGCGGCCATGACCGACCCCGCCGCCGCCGAAAGCCTGCTGGCGCCCCTGATCTGGGGCGGGTTCGTCGCCGCCTTCCTGCACGCCGCCCTGCCGACCCACTGGCTGCCCTTCGTGCTGGTGGGGCGGGCCCAGGGATGGCGCGCGCGCATGACCCTGGGCGCCGCGGCCCTTGCCGGCATGGTGCATGTGATCTCCACGGCGATCGTCGGCGGGCTGATCGTGGCGGCCGGTCTGGCGCTGGAGGAGCGGCTGGCCGGGGTGCTGCCGTGGCTGGCGGCGGCCATGATGTTCGGCTTCGGGGCGTACTATCTGGTGCGGGCGTTGCGGACGCGGGCTTCGGCGGCGCGGGATGAGCCGGGCCGGGACAAGCCGGGGCGGGCGGTGTCGGACCGGGCCGCCTTCCTGGGCCTGATGGCCCTGCTGGCCCTGTCGCCGGGCGAGGTGCTGCTGCCGCTCTATCTGTCCGGCGCCCAGCACGGGCTGCACGGCCTGATCCTGCTGACCCTGGCCTTCGCGGCGGGCACCATCCTGGGCATGGTGCTCCTGACCGGGGCGGCCTTCATGGGCGCGTCCCTGCTGAGGCTGGAGCGTCTGGCGCGGTTCGAGGGCGCCATCCTCGGCGCCGCCCTGATCATTCTGGGCCTTCTCGTGGCCTTCGGTCCGCTCTAGGCGCCTGATCGGTTGAGGCGGAATCGCCTCGCGATTCCGCCGATGCCGTGAATCAGGCGCCAGATGAAAGCGAGAGCATGATTCACGCTTCAGCCGGAACCGCTGCGCGGTTCCGTCCGAAACGATCATGCTCTAAGCCTGACCGTCATGGCGCACGACCACCATCATCATCACGGGCATGGACACGGGCACGCCCATGGCCACGGCCATGATCATGGGCCGGTGAACACCGGCGACTGGCGCTATGTGGTCGCGCTGGGCCTGAACCTGGGCTTTGTGATCGTCGAGTTCTGGGCCGGCCTGGTCAGCGGCTCCACCGCCCTGATGGCCGACGCCGGGCACAATCTGTCGGACGTGCTGGCCCTGGCCCTGGCCGGGGGCGCGGCCTGGCTGGCGCGCAAGCGGGCGCGGGATTCCCTCACCTACGGCTATCGCAAGGGCACGGTGCTGGCCGCCCTGGCCAACGCCATCCTGCTGCTGCTCGCCTGCGGCTGGATCAGCTGGGAGGCGTTCCAGCGGCTGATGAACCCGGTGGAGGTGGCGTCCGGCTTCATCGTCGTGGTGGCGGGCATCGGCTTCTTCATCAACCTGGGCACCGCCCTGCTGTTCCTGAAGGACCAGCACAAGGACCTGAACGTGCGCGGGGCCTATCTGCACATGATGGCCGATGCGGCGGTGTCCCTGGGCGTGGTGGCGGCGGGGCTGGTGATCATGTTCAGCGGCTGGACCATCATCGACCCGATGATCAGCCTGGTGATCGTGGCGGTGATCCTGTGGGCCACCTGGGGGCTGCTGAAGGACTCGGTGACCCTGGCGATGGACGGGGCCCCGGCGGGCATGGATGTCAGCGCCGTGCGTCAGGCGCTGCTGGACCTGCCCGGCGTGGCGGCGGTGCACGATCTGCATGTGTGGGGCCTGTCCACCACCGACGCCGCCCTGACCGCCCATCTGGTGCGCAGCGCGGACGCGCCCCCCGACCTGCTGACCCGCGCCCAGAAGGCGGCGGCCGGTTTCGGCGTCGCCCACACCACCTTCCAGATCGAGGACGCGGCGCAGGCCGACTGCCCCGACTGCTGAAGCGGCGCTTGATCGCGGGCTCCGCAGGCGCCATCTGGCGCTCATGACCGACAAGACACCCGTGACCGTGCTGACCGGCTACCTCGGCGCCGGCAAGACCACCCTGCTCAACCGCATCCTGACCGAGGACCACGGCAAGCGTTACGCCGTGATCGTCAACGAGTTCGGCGAGATCGGCATCGACAACGATCTGGTGGTCGGCGCCGACGAGGACGTGTTCGAGATGAACAACGGCTGCGTCTGCTGCACCGTGCGCGGCGACCTGATCCGGGTGGTCTCGGGCCTGATGAAGCGCCAGCGTCCGGGGAAGCCCGCCTTCGACGCCATCATCGTCGAGACCACCGGCCTGGCCGATCCCGGCCCGGTGGCCCAGACCTTCTTCGTGGACGACGAGGTGCGCGAGAAGACCCGGCTGGACAGCGTCACGGCCCTGGCCGACGCCCTGCACATCATGGCGCGGCTGGATGACTCCCGCGAGGCGCGCGAGCAGATCGCCTTCGCCGACCGCATCATCCTGAACAAGACCGATCTGGTGGACGAGGCGCAGCTCGTGGCCATCGAGGCCCGCCTGCGCGCCCTGAACCCCATCGCCCCGGTGATGCGGGCCCAGCGGGCCGATGTGCCGCTGGATCAGGTGCTGGGGCTGGGCGGCTTCGATCTGGAGCGCATCACCGACATCCGCCCCGCCTTCGCCAACCCGGCCCACGGCGAGCCGGGCCATGTGCACGACGATCACTGCGGCCATGATCACGACCATGATCACGACCACCACCATCATGACCACGACCACGGGCACGGCCCGCGCGGCCACGACCACGGCGACGACATCCGCGGCGTCAGCCTGTCGCTGGACCGGCCCATCAACGGGGCGAAATTCACCCGCTGGCTTGACGAGCTGCTGGCCACAAAGGGCCAGGACATCCTGCGCGCCAAGGGCATCATCGAGGTGGCGGGCGAGGACCGGCGGCTGGTGTTCCAGGCCGTCCACATGATCCTCGAGGGCGACCTGCAGAAGCCCTGGGGCGAAAAGGAGCGGCGCTGGAGCCGCGCGGTCTTCATCGGCCGCGACCTCGACGAGGCGGCGCTCAGGGCCGGCTTCGAGGCCTGCGCCGCGTGAGCCAATTCTCCTTCGACGCCCAGCCCACCGCCGCCCTGTTCGACCATCAGGGCGCCGTCTTCGCCCTCGGCGACGGGGCGGTGCGGTTCGCCAGCGGCGAGCGCGTGGACGCCCACGACGGCCCGGTGCTGTCCGCCGCCATCCATCCCTCCGGCGAGGGCGTCGTCACCGGCGGCGACGACGGCAAGCTGGTGTGGAGCCGGCGCGAGGACGCGGGCCAGCTCGCCGCGGCAAAGGGCGCCTGGATCGACGCCGTGGCCACATCGCCCGCCTCTGGCCTGATCGCCTTTTCCGCCGGGCGCACGGTGACGGTTCTGGACGTCAAGGACCCGGCCTTCCGCCGCACCTTCGAGCATGAGCGCACCGTCTCGGGCCTGGCCTTCGATCCCAAGGGACGGCGGCTGGCGGCGGCCACCTACGGCGGCGCGGCCCTGTGGTTCGCGCGCATCGAAAAGCAGAAGCCGACCTTCCTCAAATGGGCCGGGTCGCACACCGGCGTCACCTTCTCCCCCGACGGCAATTTCGTCGTCACCACCATGCAGGACGCCCAGCTGCACGGCTGGCGGCTGAAGGACTCAAAGGACATGCGCATGGGCGGCTATCCGTCCAAGGTGCGGGCCATGGCCTTCCTCTCGAAGGGGGCGCTGCTGGCCACCTCGGGCGCCCAGGGAACCGTGCTGTGGCCGTTCGTCGGCGCCAACGGCCCCATGGGCAAGGAGGCCACCGAGATCGGCTACGACGCCGGATCCCAGGTGCTCCTGGTCGCCGCCGCCCTGGACCACGCCAAGCTGGCCGCGGGCCTGTCCGACGGCCGCGTCTGGGTCGCCGAACCCGCCGCCCAGGGCCTCAACTACATCCGCGCCGACCGCGGCGCCCCCATCGCCGCCCTCGCCATGAGCCCGGACGGAACCCGGGTGGCCTGGGCCGACGAGGACGGCGAGGCGGGGGTCTCGACGCTCTGAGGAACGGAGCGCGCGGGCGGAGGCGGACACCCCCGGACCGGACGTTCGGAAGGTCCGCACTGGGTGGGTAGCGGACGTTGTCCCGCCCTGACGTTTTGCTGTAAGTTAAAGGCGTCATGAGAGGGTCGGGATGCTGAACCGCCTAGAAGCCGTCCTCGGATACGTCGCCTATCAAGCTTGGGCAGTCGGACTGGGTGCGTTTTGGTTCTACATCCAGATCGCAAGGGCAGCTTCGTCCGTCCCCGACCCCGCAACTGGCATGACGGCTGGGATGAGCGATCACGGGGAGTGGTTCTTTGTCCATCCTTGGCAAAAAACGCTTTTCTGGGTCGCGCTCTTTGGTGGCGTTACGGCTTTCATGATTGCCGTCGCGACGATGCAAAACTACTTCGGAAAGGAGGCACTGAAGAAGCTGCGTCCAAAGACGCTGGCTTTAGCGGTCATCGTCGCAGTCACCGGCTGGACACTGGTTATTCGGGTTGTGTAGCTCCATCGTGCAATCGCCGCTCTCGTGTCCGCAATGGGTCGAACCCGGTCAAAGGCGCCGCGCCGTCTTCCAGACAGATGGCGCCCGATTGACGCCCCCCGGGGCGCATGCTCCGCTGCCGGGGAACCGCAAAGGTTCACGCAAAGGACCCGCCATGACCCTGATCCGCACGACCGTTCTGGCGGCCGTTCTCATCGCCGCCGCCGGCGCGGCCGAGGCCGCCCAGCAGTGCGGGGCGACCGTCCACACCCGCTTCGACGAGACCCGCGCCAATTTCGACAACAGCCTCGGCGCCTGCCGCCCCGACGGCTATTGCTCGGTCGTCCTGGCCCTGACGGATCCCTCGGGTCAGGCGGCCTACGCCCAGCAATTCCGCATCGCCCGCCCGACGCCTGGCGCCGCTTATGTCGTCGAACTGGTCGCGGTCACGCCGATGAACGCCGACGACGGTCAGCCCATGTCGATCGCCTTCGGCTCCCGCAGGATCGACCTGACCGGCAAGGCCCCGCTCCAGACCAACAACCTCAACCTGTTCGAGATCACCGACGCCGCGACCGTCTCCGCCATTGTTTCGGGCGCCCGCCGCGCCAACGTCATGCGCTGGACCTACCAGAGCGAGGTCGGCCCCGCCGAAGCCTGGTTCAGCCTTGGCGGCGTCACCCGCGCGCTGAGCTGGATCGACTGCATGGGCCGTCGCTAGCCGGATCGTCCGCAATCAGACCGGGCGCGTTCTCGCGCCGACTCTTGATGCACCGGCCCTGACGGTCCGTGACGGCGGCTTGGCCGGGTTGGGACGGCCCCCATCTTCCCTCACGGAACATCAGGGGAGACTCCACCATGGACATGGCCGACATCGCGACCTCGGCGACCGTCGTCATCCTGCTGGCCGCCGTCCTTGCGGCATGGCTCAGGGAGCGCAGACGGACCCGAACGCTTCTGGGCGTCCTGCACGCCGAGGCCCGCGGGCTCTGCGCCGAGGCCGCTGGCCTGGCCGAGGCCCTCGCGCGCCGTCAGGCGGACGGTGTACCGATCGACCAGCTTTTCCTCGACATGCACGCGCTCAGCGAGCCGCAGACCTGGCCGGGCCTTGTTTCGTCCTCGGGGCTGATGCCGCGCGACATCTTGGGGCGAGCGGTGGAGCTGCACGGCCATCTGGCGCTGGCGCGGGCGCGGCTCGCCGGCTTGCGCTCGGGCCCGCGGGACAGGGCCGGCGCCGGCCTCCTTGTGACGACCTTGCTGCATGCGGCCAACGGCGGGGAGGGCCTCCTCTGCGAAATTGAAGCCCGATTGGGCTGGCCGCACCGGGGGGAGCCTCACATGCCGTCGGCCACAGCCCTCGTCACCGCCATGGAGGACGATACGCCCGAGGTCTTTGACCGGGCCTACTGGAGCGACCCCGTTTGAAACCGTCTTCGGTGGACAATGCGCGAGCGGAAGCCTGACTGCGGTGCTACAGAGCCACGATAATCCCGCATTTTCCGGAGCCAATGCCGCAGCCCACAAGGGGTCGGCGCCTCCGGACCCTGTTTTTCATCCCGCTGCTCCCGGGCGCCTCACACTGGCGGGATGTCCATTCGATATCTGCCTGACAGCCCGCCCGTCTTCGACACAAGCAAGGCCCGCGCCCGCTGGGCCGCCGCCAAGGCCGACTATCTGGCCGGGGGCGGCGCGCCCGAGGTCTGCGAACGCCACGGCCTCAGCCTGCGCACCTTCCGCTGGCGCGCCAGCAAGGAGGGCTGGCGCCGCGCCGACCAGCCCGCCCCCTTCATCGCCCCGGAGCCCGAGCCCGCACCGCCGCAGCAGGACGAGCCCCTTGTCATCCCCGAGGCGACGGAGGCGCCATCAGCGCCCCCGCCCCTCACCACCTCGCAGATGGTCGACACATGCTGGTCCCACGTTCAGGCCGCCGTGGCCGCCGGGCAGCTGATCCAGGCCCGCGGCTGGCTGCGCCTCTACAAGGAGCTGAAGCCCTTCGCCCGCTTCGAGGAAATCGCCGCCCGCGAAGCCCGCATGGAGCAGGCGGCGGCGGACCTGCGCGCGGTGGAAGCGGCGGAAAACGCCCCCGCCGATGAGGAGAGCGTTGCACTCCCATTGCACTCTTTTTCAGCGTCAGAGTCTCACGAGCCACACCGCGCCGACGACGACCCCATCGACGACCCCGCCGCCGCCGCTGAAGCCGCCACGCCCATCTCCACAAGCGATCTCGTGCGCCTCGCCGCCCGCCTCGCAACCGTGGCCGAGCAGGTCGAACAGGCCGCTCACGACGAGGCCGTGAGACTCCCATTGCACTCTTTTTCGCGTCCGGAGTCTCACGACGCCCCGCCCGACGCCCTCGATCAGGCCATGCGCGCGCTCCAGTCCGAAATCCTCAGCCTCAAGGGCGCGGCGCCGCTTTCCGACGCCCTCCCGGGCGCCCCGTGAGACTCCCGTTGCACTGTTTTTGGCCCGGAGAGTCTCACCGTCGTCAGGCCCTTTTTAATCCGCTCACCCCAGCGAAGGCTGGGGTCCAGATCATAAGGTGGGGTGGATGGAAGCCTGGCGCGCTTCAATTCCTGACCGCCCCGCGCGCCATCTGGATCCCGGCCTTCGCCGGGATGAGCGGACGGGGTGGCTCACGCCGCCGCCCGCTCCGCGGTCGCCACCGACACCGCCTCAAGGGCCCGCGACAGGTCGGCGATCAGGTCGTCCTGATGCTCCAGCCCCACCGACAGGCGCAGCAGGCCCTCGGTGATGCCCGCGGTCTGGCGCGCCTCGGGGGTCATGGCCGCGTGGGTCATGGTGGCGGGATGGGCGATCAGGCTTTCGACGCCGCCCAGGGACTCGGCCAGGGTGAAGATCTCCAGCCCCTCGACCAGGGCGCGGACGGCGTCCACGTCGCCGTTCAGCTCGAACGCCAGCATGGCGCCGGGGCCGGTCTGCTGGCGCGCGGCCAGGGCGTGGCCGGGGTGGGATTTCAGGCCGGGCCAGTGCACCGCCTTCACCGCCGGATGGGCGTCCAGGAAGTGGGCCACGGCGCCGGCGGTGGCCTGCTGCCGCTCGATGCGGGCGAACAGGGTGCGCACCCCGCGCAGGGTCAGATAGGCGTCGAACGGCGAGCCCGTCACGCCGGTGCAGTTGGCCCACCAGCACAGGGCCTCGTGGTCCGCCGGGTCGGCCGCGATCACCGCCCCGCCGACCACGTCGGAGTGGCCGTTGATGTATTTGGTGGTGGAGTGGACCACGAAGTCGGCGCCCAGCTTGATGGGCTGTTGCAGGGCGGGCGACAGGAAGGTGTTGTCGGCCACCACCTTGGCCCCGGCGGCGTGGGCGCGGCGGCAGATGTCGGCCACGTCCACCACCCGCATCAGGGGGTTGGAGGGCGTCTCCACGAAGACCAGCTTGGGCTTCAGGGTCAGGGCCCGCTCCAGCGCCTCGGGGTCGCCCTGATCGACGAAGGCCACCTCGAAATGGCCCTTGCGGGCGCGGGCGCACAGCAGTCGGTGGGTGCCGCCGTAACAGTCGTGGGGCGCGATCAGCAGGTCGCCCGGCTCCAGCGAGCAGAAGGCCAGGTCCACCGCCGCCATGCCGGTGGAGACCACCACGGCGCCGGCGCCGCCTTCCAGCTCGGCCAGGGTCTCGGCCAGCACGTCGCGGGTCGGATTGCCCGAGCGGCTGTAGTCGTACTGCCGCTTCTGGTCGAACCCGGCGAAGGAGTAGTTGGACGACAGGTACAGCGGCGGCATGACCGAGCCGTGGGCCGAATCCTGGTCGACGCCGGTGCGCGCGGCGATGGTGCGGGGATCGGTGGGGCGGTGGGTCATTGGTCGATGTCTTTCAGGGCGGTGGTCAGCACGTCGGCGACGAAGGCGCCTTCCTTGAGGAAGGCGTCATGGCCGTAGAGGGAGGGGGCCTCCACGAGGCGGAACAGGTTGGGCAGGCGGGCGGCCAGTTCGCGCATGTCGTCGATGGGCACGAGCCGGTCGCTGGTGAAGCCGATCAGGGTGGCGGGCGTGGTGATGGCCTCGGGCGTGACGGCATGGCGGTCGATGGAGTCCGACAGGGTCAGCCAGCGCGAGGCGGTCATCACCGCCGGATAGGCCCGACCCCGCGCGCCCAGATAGTCGCACACCGGATAGCGGCCGCCCGCGCGCTCCGGGGCGACGGTGTCGAAGCGGGCGTCCAGCTCCTCGGGCGTGCGGTAGGTGGTCATGGACAGCTCGCGGGCCAGCGCCACCCCGTCCTCGGGACGCCCGGCCTCGATCGCCAGCTGCAGGATGCGGCGCTGGACCCCGCGCCAGGCGGTGGCCAAGGGATGGGGACGGTGGGCGGCGGAGATCACCACCAGCTGGCCCAGACGCTCGGGGAAGCCTTCGGCGAAGGCCAGGCCCACCATGCCGCCGTAGGAGCAGCCCACGAAGGCGGCGGCGCGCGGCGCCTCCAGATGGTCCAGCAGCAGGGCCAGCAGCCGGGCCTGATCGCCGGTGGTGACCGTCAGGGGCGTGGCGGGCGCGGTGGGGCCGTCCGGGGCGAAGTCGAAGGCCAGCACCTGGAAGCGGTCCAGATCGATGGGGCCGCCCGCCGTCACCGCGCCGGACCACCAGCCCGAGCCGTTGGTCTCGGTGCGGTGCACGAACCGGCCGCTGGAGATGCCGCCGGCCACGATCACCAGCGGCGCGTCGGGGCGGCCCTGCAGGCGGGCGCGGATCACCGGATCGGTCAGGGCTTCGCCGGACGCCAGTCGGAAATCGGCGGGAATGGGAACGATGATGTCGCGCGCAGGCAGGATCGGCGCAAAGGACTTGCGCGCGGGACGACACACGGGGTCGGTGTCGAGGAACGTCTTTTCGGCCAGGGCGGTGGTCATTTGTCGGTCGTCTCGCAATCGTCCCGCTCATCGAGACTGCTGCTGACAGACCGTGGAACCCCTATGGAACGGGGCTTCCACTCATCTCTCGCGAACCCGAAGGCTCTCGCAGGAGTTGGCACCTTTCGGGCGAAAGCCCGAGGTTGCCCCGGCGTCAAAGGGCCTATCCCTCGACCGGTCTTGATGAGCCCGGAAATCCTGCGGAAAGCTCACACGTTCGTCAAGTGAAATAATCATCCCTATTTATGAGGTGTGTCCCGATGTCATGGAATGTTCATTGCGTATAGCGATACAACGGCGCACTATTTCACCAAATCGGGGTTGACGTCCGGCGGCTCATCGGTCAGGTTCGCCGCCAACCGAAGCTCGAAAGACCCCTCACGGTGTCCCACGTCACGACCCTGTCGATCGCCTCCATGACCGTCTCCGGACGTCAGGGCGGCCCCGTGTCCGGCGGCCTCGGTACGACCATTATGGCCACCACCACCACCATGCCCATTCGGGCGGGGAACGGTTAGCGCGCATCCGGCAAAGGTTCGCACAACCCACCACCCGCCCCGGTCGCCCGAGGCGGGTTTTCGCATTTCCGAGGTCCACACCATGTCCGTCGCCGTCCTTCTCAAACCCGAAGACAAACTCAAACCCGCGCCCCGGCCCGCCCTCGCCGGGGGCCGCGAGGTGGTGGTGCTGAAGTTCGGCAGCTCGGTGCTGCACGGACCGCAGGACACCCCGGCGGCGGCGTCCGAGATCTACGGCCATGTGCGTCAGGGCCGCCGCGTGGTGGCGGTGGTCTCGGCCTTCGGCGGCGAGACGGATCGTCTGCTGGGCCACGCCCGCGAGCTGGGCCTGCCCCACGAGAACCTGCTGGCCCCCGCCTATGTGGTGCAGGGCGAGGAGCAGGCGGCGGCCCTGACCGCCCTGGCCTGCGACCGGGTGGGTCTGGACGCGGTCGCCCTGACGGTGCGCGAGCTTGGCCTCGTGGCCGAGGGCGAGCCGGAGCACGCCCATCCCCGCTCGCTGGACGACGCGCGCCTGCGCCAGGCGCTGGAGGACCATGAGGTGGTGGTGGTCCCCGGTTTCGGCGCGGTGACGGGCGAGGGCCGGGTGGTGCTGCTGGGACGGGGCGGCACGGACCTGACCGCCGCCTTCCTCGCCGCCGAGCTGGGGCTGAAGACGGTGAGGCTGGTCAAGGATGTGGACGGCCTCTACGACCGCGACCCCAACAACGCCGACGGCGCCCTGCGCTATGACCGGGCGAGCTGGGAGACGGCGCGCCGGCTGGGCGGCTCGCTGGTCCAGCGCGACGCCATCGACCTGGGCCAGGCCCGGGGGGTGGAGATCGAGGTGGCCGCCCTTGGCCGCGCCGCCGCCACCGTGGTGGGCGACGCCGAGGATGCGCCCCATCCGGCCAAACCCTATCAGCCCGTTCGCGTGGCTGTGGCCGGCGCAGGCGTGGTGGGCGGCGGCCTGCTCAAGCGGCTGCTGAACGATCCGCGCTTCGAGGTGGTCAGCGTGCTGGTGCGCGATCCGGCCAAGCCGCGTGACTTCGCCTGTCCCGCCGAACTCTTCACCGCCGCGCAGGACGACCTTCTGGCCAGCAAGCCCCACGTGGTGCTGGAGGCCATGTCCGAGGGGCAGGCCGGGCACGACCTGATCCGCGCGGCGCTGGACAAGGGTCTGGACGTGGTCAGCGCCAACAAGCAGGCCATCAGCATCGACCCGGCCGGCCTCAACGATCTGGCCTGGGGCACCGGCGCGCGCTTGGCCTATTCGGCGGCGGTGGGCGGCGGATCTCCCATGATCGAGACCCTGCGTCTGGCCCGCGCGGCCGGGCCCGTGGCCGGGTTCGAGGCGGTGCTGAACGGCACGGTCAACTTCATGCTGGAGCGGCTGGCCGAGGGCGACGCCTTCGACGACGCCCTGTCGGCGGCGCGCGCGGCGGGCTTTGCGGAAGAGGATCCCTCGTCGGATCTGGAAGGTCTGGATTCCGCGGCCAAGGTGCGGCTGCTGGCCTATGAGGCCTTCGGCGAGGCGCCGCAGGACCTGCCGCTGGAAGCCCTGTCACCGGACGCGCCGCTGGGCCGCCGGGGGGTGCGCCAGATCGGCGCCTGCCACGCCAGGGGCGGCAAGCTGGAAGCCCGGGTGGCGCTGGAGTCCGACCTGGACCCGGTGTTCCACGACCTGAAAGGCGAGCGCAACGCGCTCAAGGTCTACGGTCAGGACGGCCGGGTCTGGACCTGCAAGGGACGCGGCGCGGGACGCTGGGCCACCGCCGAAAGCGTGCTGGCGGACCTTTCCGACATCGTGCGAATTCGCCAAGGTCTCTGAATGGCCGTCTTCACCCCCGTCACGCCGGATCAGGCCCGCGCCTTCATCGCGGATTACGGGCTCGGCGCGCTGAGCGAGATCGCGCCCATCGCCGAAGGGGTGGAGAACACCAACTACCGCATCGAGACGGCGGGCGGACGCCATGTGCTGACCCTGTTCGAGCGGCGCACCGACGCGGCGGGCCTGCCGTTCTGCCTGGGCCTGACCGACCATCTGGCGGACGCGGGCTTCGCCGCGCCGAGGCCGGTGCGAGGCGCTTCCGGCGACTGGATCGGCCGGCTGAACGGACGGCCTGCGGCGGTGATCCAGTGGCTTCAGGGCGCCGGGCTGCACACGCCCACGGCGGTTCAGGCCACGGCGGGCGGGCGGCTGCTGGCGGACCTGCACCTGAAAGCGGCGGACTTCGCCGGGCGCCGCGCCAACCCCGTGGGCCCGGCCCAGTGGCGGCTGCTGGCCGAGAAATGCGATCACCGGGCGGCGGGCGACAGCCGACGGATGCTGGAGGCGCTGGTCGCCGAGCTGGACCGGCTGGAGCCGCTGCTGCCCGACGGCCTGCCGTCAGGGGCGATCCATGCGGACTATTTCCCCGACAATGTGCTGTACGAAGGCGACCGGCCCGGCGGGGTGATCGACTTCTATTTCGCCCATGTGGGCGCCTGGGTCTGGGATCTGGCCATCGCCCTGAACGCCTGGGGCTTTGACACCGAAGGACGCCCGGATGAGGCGGTGCTGTCTGCGTTCCTGCGCGGCTATGAGCAGGGGCGGCGGCTGGAGCGGGCGGAGGTCGAGGCCCTGCCGGTTCTGGGCGCGGCCTCGGCGGTGCGTTTCACCCTGACCCGGCTGCACGACCAGCTGTTCCACGATCCCGACTGGCTGGTGACGCCCAAGGATCCCGCGCCGTTCTTCGCGCGCATCGCCTTCCACCGCGCGGCGAGCCCGGCGGACTACGGACTGGCCCCGGCCTAGAGGGCCTTCACCGCATCCAGCGCCTGGTCCAGATCGGCATCGATGACGGTGAGGCGCTCCTTGCCGCCCGTGATGGCGGCCAGGGCGGGCGGGACCGGCGGCTCGAAGCCCAGCACCGGCGCGACGCTTTCGGGGAATTTGGCCGGATGGGCGGTGGACAGGGCGACCACCGGCCCGCCCTCGCGCGCCATGTCCCGCGCCGCCGCCAGGGCCACGGCGGTATGGGGGCAGATCACCCGGCCATAGGCCTTCCACGCATGGGCGATCTCGGCGCGGGTGCGATCCTCGTCGATGGACACGGCGGCTGCGTCGGCGCGCAGGGCGGCCAGCAGGTCGGGCGCCAGATCCACCGCGCCGTCGCGGGCGAAGGTCTCGAAAAATCCACGCGTGGCGTCAGCGTCGCGGCCTGTGGCCTCGAACAGCAAGCGCTCGAAATTGGAGGGCGCCTGCACGTCCATGCTGACGCTGGCGGTGGGATTGGCGGCGGTGCGCTCGTAACGGCCGTGGTTGAGGGCGCGGGCCAGGGCGTCGTTACGGTTGACTGCGGCGATCAGGGTCAGGGGAACCCCCATGGCGCGCGCGACCCAGCCGGCGAAGGCGTCGCCGAAATTGCCCGTGGGGACCACGAAGCGCGGCGTCACGTGCGGGGCGCCCAGGGCCGAGGCGGCGGCGACGTAATAGGGGACCTGACCCGCCAGCCGGCCCCAGTTGATGGAGTTGACCGAGCTGACCCGGCGGCCCTCGCGCAGGGTCTCGTCGGCCAGGATGGCCTTCACCAGCCGCTGGCAGTCGTCGAAGTCGCCGCGCACCGCCAAGTTCAGCACATTGGGTGCGTCCACGGTGGTCATCTGGCGACGCTGGACCGGCGAGACCCGGTCCAGCGGATGCAGCACGGCCAGATCCACGGACTCGGCTCCCGCGAAGGCGCGCACGGCGGCGGCGCCGGTGTCCCCGCTGGTGGCCGTCAGCAGAAGCAATCTCTGGCCCGTGCCTTCCAGAGCGGCGTCCGTCATGACCGCCATCATCTGCATGGCCAGGTCCTTGAAGGCGGCGGTGGGGCCGTGGAACAGCTCCAGCACCCACAGGTTCGGCTCCAACTGGACCAGCGGCGTGATCGCGGCGTGATGGAAGGTCCCGGTCAGGCGGTCGGCGGCGGCGCGCACCGCCGCAGGGGGCAGGGACTCGCCCGCGAACAGCCCAAGAATGTCGGCGGCCAGATCAACATAGGGACGGGCGGCGGCGGCGCGGAGGTCGCCCGCGCTCAGGGTCGGCCAGCGCGCGGGCATGTAGAGCCCGCCGTCGGGCGCCATGCCGCGCAGCAGCGCATCGCGGAAGGTGGTCGGGGCGGCCCCGCCCCGGGTGCTCACATAGTTCATCATCGACCCCATCCGTCGGCCGGACATGGAAGGCCGACGAAGCGATAAGCCTAGAAAATTCATGCGCTGAAGGCCACCTTCAATCCCTTCTCAGGGTGGAAAATTGCCATGCCGGCGAAAGCGATCGGGCATGCTTGCGGCGGGAAACCGGCCCGCTCATAGTGGCTCGCTGTTACAATATATCCTTGGGGAATCCGCATGCGCCGTCTCGCCGTCTTCACCGCCCTGGCCAGCCTTGTGGTGGCCGTGCCCGCCGCCCAGGCCGAGCGGCCCATCGCCTTCGCCGCCCAGCCCGCCGACCAGGGCGCGCTGGTGCTGTTGCTGGGCGCCGAGGGTGATCTTGCGCAGCGCGGCGCCGCCCTGGGAGACGCGGAGCGTGCAGCCGTAGCCCGGGCGCTGACGTCGGCGTCCTTCGGCTATGGCGTCCGCGACAGCCTGACCCTGCGGGGCATCGGCGACTGGAGCCAGATCGTGGTGGTCGGCGCGCCGGGCGACATCAGCGAAGCGGACCAGTTCACCCTGGGCGCGACCCTCGCCCGCGCCCTGTCGGGCGAGACCGGCGCGGTGTCGATCATGGCCGAGGGTCTTGATCCGGCCGTGACGGCGCGGGTGGCCACCGGCGCGGGCGTGTCGGCCTATCGCTTCGCCGGCTATGGCCGCCGCGCGGAACGCGCCGAGCCCTCGGCCCTGACCTTCATCGCTCCCGCGGCCCAGACCCTCTTCGACGCGCAGGGCATGGGCGTGATCAACGGCATGGCTCTGGCGCGGGACCTGTCCAACGAGCCGCCCAACGTCATCTACCCCGAGACCTTCGTGGAGCGGACGCGCGAAGCCTTCGCCGGGATTCGCGGCGTTCAGATCGAGGTGCTGGACGAGCGCCAGATGGAAGAGCTGGGCATGGGCGCCATCATTTCGGTCGGGCAGGGATCGGCGCGGCCGCCGCGCATGATGATCGTGCGCTATCGCGGCGCCGGGTCTGCAGACCAGCCCATCGTGCTGGCCGGCAAGGGCATCACCTTCGACTCGGGTGGGCTGAACATCAAGACCGGCGGCGGCATGGGCGCCATGAAGATGGACATGTCCGGCGCCGCCAGCGTCATGGGTGCGACCCTGGCGCTCGCCCAGCAGGGCGCGCCGGTGCATGTGGTGGCCATCGCCGCCCTGGCCGAGAACATGCCCGGGCCCAACGCCACACGGCCCAGCGATGTGGTCACGGCCATGAACGGGCTGTCCATCGAGATCGGCTCCACCGACGCGGAGGGCCGCATGGTCCTGGCGGACGCCCTGTCCTACGCCGAAGCGCGGCTGGACCCGGCCGCCATCGTGGATGTGGCCACCCTGACGGGGTCGGTCGGCGGCGCCCTGGGCAGCGACTATGCGGGCCTGTTCAGCCGTCACGACGCCCTGGCCGATCAACTGATCGCGGCGGGGCGCTCGGCCGACGAGCCCCTGTGGCGCCTGCCGCTGCACCCGACCTATCAGGGGCGTCTGTCCTCCAATGTGGCAGACCTTCGCAACACCGGGTCGGGCGGACCCGGCGCGGGAACGGGCGCCCATTTCGTCGGCGCCTTCGTTGATCCCGAGACGCCCTGGGCGCATCTGGACATCGCGGGCGTGGCCTGGGACGGCTCCGGCGCCTCGGTGGGCTATTCGGTGCGTCTGCTGGAGACGTTTGTACGCAACTGGACGCCGGTGCCGCACGGCGTCGGCGAGGGCGGGCGCTAGACCGAAATCGGTCCAGCATATTGCGAGAGCCTGATTCACGGCATCGGCGGAATCGCGAAGCGATTCCGCCTCAACCGATCAGGCTCTAGGCCCGGCTCTCCAGCACGTCCAGCACGTCCTGAAGCGACATGTCGCGCGACCTGAGCAGCACCAGCAGGTGATAGATCAGGTCGGCGGCTTCGCTGGCCAGTTCGGCCTCGTCGCCGGCGGCCCCCGCCAGCGCCGTCTCGACCCCTTCCTCGCCCACCTTCTGGGCGATGCGCTTGGGCCCGGACGCCAGCAGTTTCGCGGTCCAGCTTTCGGACGGATCGGCGTCCGAACGATCACGAATGGTCTGCTCCAGCCGGGCCAGACGGCCCAGGCCCGGCGCGTCCGCGTCGCCGAAGCAGCTGACCCGGTTGAGGTGGCAGGCGTTGCCCACCGGCTCGACCCGCACCAGCACCGCGTCGCCGTCGCAGTCGGGGGTGACCGAGACCACCTTGAGCCGGTCGCCGGAGGTCTCGCCCTTGCGCCAACGCCCCCCGCGCGAGCGGGAAAAGAAGGTGGCCTCGCCGCTCTCCAGCGTCTCGTCCAGCGCCGCGCGGTCCATATAGGCCAGCATCAGCACCTGCAGGGTGGCGGCGTCCTGCACCACCGCCGCGATCAGCCCGCCGCCCTTGTCGAAATCGATATCGTCGGGGTTCATAGCCGCACCTCAATGCCGTCGCTGTCCAGGGTCCGTTTCAGGTCGGGAATGCGGATGGCGCCGGAGTGGAAAACGCTGGCGGCCAGGGCGCCGGACACGTCGGCCTCGGCGAACACCTGACGGAAATGGTCGGGCGAGCCGGCGCCGCCGGAGGCCACCAGAGGGATGGTCAGGCGCTCCCGCGCGGCCTTCAGCTGTTCCACGTCATAGCCGTTGCGCACCCCGTCCTGATCGATGCAGTTCAGCACGATCTCGCCGGCGCCCAGCGCCTGCGCCTCGATGATCCAGTCCAGGGTCAGGCGGTTGGCGCCGCGCCGGGCGTCCGGGTCGCCGGTGTATTTGTGCACCCGCCAGTCGCCGTCCTGAAACTGGCTGTCCACGCCCACCACCACGCACTGGCCGCCCAGCCGCTCGGCCATTTCGCCGATCAGTTCGGGGCGTTCCAGAGCGGGCGAATTGATGGAAACCTTGTCCGCCCCGTTGTCGAGGCAGCGGGCGGCCTGATCCACCGAGCGGATGCCGCCGGCCACGCAGAACGGGATGTCCAGCAGCCGGGCGATGTCGCGCACCCAGCCGTAGTCCAGGGTGCGCCCCTGCGGCGAGGCGGTGATGTCGTAGAACACCAGCTCGTCGGCGCCCTCGTCCCGGTAGCGCGCGGCCAGTTCGGCGGCGTCGCCCATGTCGGTGTGCCCCACAAAGCGCACGCCCTTGACCACCCGGCCGTCCTTCACGTCCAGACAGGGGATGATGCGCCGGGCGGTCATCGCACCGCCTCCAGCGCGTTGGACAGGGTGAAGCGGCCTTCGTAAAGGGCCCGGCCGATGATGGCGCCGTCGCAGCCGATGGCCTTGAGGGCGGCCAGATCCTCCAGCGAGGAGACCCCGCCGGAGGCTTGCAGCTGAAGCTCAGGGCGGCGCTGCTTGACCTCGGCCAGCAGCTCCAGATTGGGGCCCGTCAGAGCGCCGTCGCGGCCCACGTCGGTGACGAGGATGTGGTTCAGCGTCCCGGGGGCATACGCCGACAGCGCCGCCCACAGGTCCACGCCCGCACGCTGGGTCCAGCCCTTCAGGGCAGGAACCGGCACGCCATCCTCCAGCTTCACGTCCAGCGCCAGGGTGATGCGCTCGGGGCCGAAGTCGGCCAGCCATCCGGCCACGATGTCAGGCGCTGTGACGGCCAGACTGCCGATCACCACCCGGGCGACCCCGGCCTCCAGCAGCAGGCGCACGTCGTCAATGGACCGCACGCCGCCGCCGCTCTGGACCTTCACATCGACCGATCCCGCCAGATCGCCGATCAGGGCATGCTGGCGCGCGGCGCCGGCCTCGGCGCCGTCCAGATCGACCACGTGCACCCAGGCTGCCCCCTCGCCCACGAACGACACCAGCCGCGCGGCGGGGACGTCGTCATAGCGGGTGACCGCGTCGAAACGGCCGTGCATCAGCCGGACGCAGACGCCGTCCTTAAGGTCGATGGCGGGGTAAAGGATCACGCGGGCAGCTCCAGGAAATTCTTGAGGATGCGGGCGCCGGGGGCGGCGGAGCGTTCCGGGTGGAACTGGCAGCCCCAGCGGTTGCCCGCGCGCACCACGGCGGGGACCGGCCCGCCGTAGTCGGCGCGGGCCAGGGTCGCCTCGCCGTCGGGACAGAGGAAGGAATGGACGAAATAGGCGTGGTCGCCGGGCGCCACGCCCTCCAGCAGCGGATCGTCCCGGGCGATGGACAGGGCGCTCCAGCCCATGTGCGGCACGGGCAGGGTCGGGCCGGGATCGAGCCGGGCGACGACGCCGGGGATGAAGCCCAGCAGGTCGGCGCCCGCGCCCTCGTCGCTCCGCTCGAACAGCAACTGCTGGCCCAGACACACGCCCAGCAACGGGCGATCGAAGGCGCGGATCACCGGCGTCAGACCCAGGGCGTCCAGCCGGCCCATGGCATAGGCGGCGGCGCCCACGCCGGGCAGGATCACCCGCTCGGCCTCTGCGATCTGGACCGGGTCGGACGTCACGCGCGCGTCGGCGCCCAGCCGCTCCAGCGCGAACTGGACCGAGGCCGTGTTGCCCGCGCCATAGGCGATGATGGCGACGGTCACAGCACCCCCTTGGTGGACGGCACCGCATCGCCTTCCACGCGGATGGCCTGTCGGAGCGCGCGGCCCAGAGCCTTGAAGCAGGCCTCGGTCATGTGGTGGTCGTCCTCGCCCGTCACCGAGACGTGGATCGCGGCGCCCAGGTGCTCGGCCAAGGAGCGGAAGACGTGCTCGGTCAGGTCGGTGCGGTATTCGCCGATGAAGGGGGTGGTGAACGCGGCCTCGAACACGCTGTAGGGACGGCCCGACAGATCGATGGAGACCTTCGCTTCCGCCTCGTCCATGGGCAGGACGAAGCCGTAGCGGCCGATGCCGCGTCGCTCGCCCAGCGCCTGTTTCAGGGCCTGGCCCAGGGCGATGGCGGAGTCCTCGATGGTGTGGTGCGGGTCGATGTGCAGATCACCCGCGCACGACAGGCGGATGGAGAAGCCGCCGTGGGCCGCCACCTGCTCGATCATGTGATCGAAGAAGCCGACGCCGGTCTCGATGGCGACCGGCGCGGCGGCGTCCAGATCGACGGCGCAGACGATGCGCGTCTCCTTCGTGTCGCGCACGGCCTCGCCGCGTCGGGCCGCACGGGCGCGGGGCGGGTTCAGGCCGAAGGCGGCCAGCAGGCGGTCATTGACCTCCGGCTTGATGGAGACCGGCAGGCGCAGCCGCTCGCCCGTCGGGGCCGAGGCGATGCCCCAGGCCTCCAGCGCGGCGCGGGTTGCGGGAATGTCTTCAGGACGGGCGATGACCACCGGACCGAAGCCGGCCTCGATCACGGTCACCCGCTCCAGCTCCCGCACCAGACGGGCGCGCTCGGCCTTCACGGCCTCGATGCGCTGGGCGGTCTCGATCATGCGCGAGGGGTCCAGCGCCTGCATGGCCAGCCGGGCCAGCGGCGCGGGCAGGGCGTAGGGCTCCAGCATCGCCGCCAGCCGGGCCAGGGTCTCGGGCGCCGCGATGGCCGCGCCGACGCGGACGCCGGCCAGCCCATAGGCCAGCGACAGGCTGCGCAGCACGACCAGATTGGGGTGCTCGGCGGTGAGGGCGGCGGCGGACTCGAACGGCGCGAACTCGATCAGTCCCTCGTCGACGACCAGCAGGGCGGGCGCGGTGCGGGCGGCCATTTCAGCCACCGCCTCGGACGACCCCAGGGCGCGCACGACCATGGCGGCGGTGTCGCCGTCGCGACCATAGATGGCGGCCAGCTGCGAATAGGGCTCGGCGTCCGGAGCCTGCACCGAGCCGCCGTCCCGGGCGGCGAGACGCCAGACCAGCTCCAGACCGTGGGTCACGCCCCGCACCGGCAGGACACGGTCGGCGGGCAGGCCGTAGATTTGCGACAGACGCGCGGCGAGGGCGTCGGCGTCTGCCGGATAGCGGTCCAGTCCGTCGCCGCCTGTGACCAGAGGCGGGAAGGGGGCGGGAAGGCTCATAGGGCGCTCCTCAGATCGGCGGCGCGGGCGTGGGCTTCCAGACCCTCCAGCCGGGCCAGACGGGCGGCCACGGGGCCAAGCACGCGGGCGCCGTCTCGGCTGACCTGCTGCACCGACATGGCGGTCATGAAGGCGCCGGTGGAGACACCCGAGAACGCCCGCGCGGCGCCGTCGGTGGGCAGCACGTGGCTGGGCCCGGCGGCGTAGTCGCCCAGGGTCTCGGCGGCGTAGGTTCCCACGAACACGGCGCCGGCCGCGGTGATGCGGTCGACCAGATCCTCCGCGTCGGCGGTCTGGATGGACAGGTGCTCGGGGCCGTAGAGGTTGGCGACCTCGGCGGCCTCGGCCGTGTCGCGCACCCGGATGACCCGGCCCTCGTTCAGGGAGGCGCGGGCGATGGTGGCGCGGGGCAGGCCGGTCAGCTGCTTGTCGATTTCCTCGAGGATGTAGTCGATGCGCCTGTCGTCGTCACAGACCAGAATGACCTGGGCGTCCGCGTCGTGTTCGGCCTGGCTGAGCAGGTCGGCGGCCGCGATGGTCGGGTTGGTCTGGCGGTCCGCGATGACCATCAGCTCGGACGGGCCGGCGGGCATGTCCAGCGCCGGGCCGCCGGGGAGGGCGGCGGCCTGTTTCTTGGCCTCGGCCACATAGGCGTTGCCGGGGCCGAACAGCTTGTCGACGCGGGGCAGGCCGCCCACGCCGAAGGTCAGGGCGGCGATGGCCTGGGCCCCGCCGACGATCCACAGCGCATCCAGCCCGGCCAGATCGGCGGCCAGGATCATCATGGGGTGCGGCTGACCCGTGGGGCCCGGCGGGGTCACGGCGGCGCGGACCGGCACGCCCGCCACGGCGGCGGGAATGGCCAGCATCAGCAGGGTCGAGAACAGGGGCGCGGTGCCGGCGGGCACATACAGCCCCGCCGCCTCGATGGGCCGCCAGACCCGGCGCGAGCGGACGCCCGGCGTGGTCTCGATCCAGTCGCTGTCGGCGGGCTTCGTCGCCTCGTGGAAGCGGCGCACGTTGTCGGCGGCGGTCTTCAGCGCGGCCTCGTCGTCCGGCGTCACGGCGGCGCGGGCCTCTGCGACCGCTTCCGGCGTGATGGCCAGACGCCGGGGCGGGGCGCGGTCCAGCTTGACGCACCAGTCGTTCAGCGCCGCCTCGCCACGCTCCTGAATGTCGTCGAAGATCTGGCGCACGGCGTCGCTGACGGCGGCGTCCGTTCGTCGTGCAGGACGGGCTAGGGCGGCGCGCCGCCCGACCTCGTCCAGGGATGACCAGTCGAGCGTGCGCATCACATCATCTTCTCGATGGGCAGGACCAGAATGGCCGAGGCGCCGGCGGCCTTGAGCTTCTCCAGCGTCTCCCAGAACACGGACTCCTGACACACGGCGTGGACGGCCACGGCGTCGTCGCGGCCCGCCAGCGGGGTGACGGTGGGCGAGCCGGCGCCGGGCAGGATGGCGGTGATCTCGGCCAAGGCCGAACGCGGCGCGTTCAGCATGACGTATTTGGCGCCCTGGGACGCCACCACGCCCGAGACCCGCTCGACGATGCTTTCCAGCAGCCCCGCCAGTTCCGGCTCGGGCGCCTGGGGCGAGCGGATCAGCACGGCCTCGGACTTCAGCACGCTCTCGCGGGCCAGCAGGCCGTTGGCCTCAAGGGTCGCGCCGGTGGACACCAGATCGCAGATGGCGTGGGCCAGCTTGAGCCGGGGCGCCACCTCGACGGCGCCGCGCATGGTGATGATGTCGGCGGTGACGCCCTGCTCGGCCAGAAAGCGGCGCAGGATATTCGGATAGGACGTGGCCACCCGCTTGCCCTGCAGCGAGGCGGGACCAGCGTAATCCAGCGTCGGCGGCACGGCCAGCTTCAGTTCGCAGCGACCGAAGCCCAGCGGCATGACGATCTCTGCATTGGGGCCGCCGTTCTTCTGCTCCTCCAGCACGTTCAGGCCCACCACGCCCAGGTCGCAGACCCCGTCCGCCACGAAGGTGGGGATGTCGTCGTCGCGCACGCGCAGCAGATCGATGGGGTGGTTCTCCACCCGGTACAGCAGGTCATTGGCGCCCTTCATGACGCGCAGGCCCGCGTCGCGGATCAGCTCGAGGGAACGGTCGGCCAGACGGCCGGACTTCTGGACCGCGATGCGCAGTCGCCCGGATGCAGTACTCATGTGACTTTACCTTAGTGTCGGGGGCGCTTGATGCGGTCGAGCACCAGCCGGTAGCCCTGATGGGGCATTTCCTTGAGGAAGCGGGCCACCCGCACCACGGTGGTGGGGCTGGCGTGGGCCTCCTCGGCGATCTCGCGATAGGACTTGCCGCCCGCGTCCAGCAGGCGCGCCACCTCCCACCGCTCGGCGAAGGCGCGGATTTCGGACGGGGTGCACAGGTCCGAGAGGAAGGCGTCGACCTCCTCGCGCGTGCGCAGGCTCAGGATCGCGTCGAAAAGCGCGGTCCGGGCGTCGTTGTCCGTGGGCAGGTCCTGGTAGGCCATGCGCGTTCCACTACGCTGTTACAGTGGTACGCGCAAGCCCCTTACCGGCGCGCCTGAACGGCTACACCGGGAAAGTCGCTGAAGACGCCGTCCACGCCTGAGTCATAGAGCGCGCGAGCCCAGGCGTGCAGATCGCCATGGGCGGTCGGGTCGTCGCCGCGCTGATAAGCCGGCGGCAGGAAGTGGTTCTCGGCGCGCAGGGTCCAGACGTGAACCTGAAGGCCCGCCGCATGGGCGTTTTCCACGACGCCGGTGGGCGTTCCGCTGTCGTGGGCGATGACCAGCCCGCTCTCCAGCCCGAGGATGTCGGCATAGGCGGCGATTTCGGCCAGGCCCTCGGGGCTGAGCATCGCGGCGGGCGTCAGGTCGGGACGGTCCCAGGGGCCCGAACCGGCGGCGATCAGCTGCACCAGCGGCGCGTCGATGCGGGCGTTGAGGCGGCGCAGGGGCTCCACCTCGAAGCACTGGACCACCAGCGGGGCGTCCGGCCCCGCCCAGCCCTCGGCCTCCAGCACGGCGACAAAGGCGTCCTCCATGGGCAGGCCGATGGCGGCGAAATACGCCGGGTGCTTCAGCTCGGGGATCACGCCGATGGGGCGGCCGGTGCGGGCGGCGGCCTCGCGGGCGATGGCGATGACCTCGGCGAAAGTCAGGATCGGCTCGGCGCCGTCGAAGGCGACGTTGGCGGGGCGCACCGCAGGCAGGCGCTCGCGGGCGCGCAGCGTCTTCAGTTCGGCGAGGGTGAAGTCCTCGGTGAACCAGCCCGTGATCTCGACCCCGTCGATGGTCTTCGTGGCGCGGCGGTCAGCGAATTCGGCGCGGTCGGCCACGTCGGTGGTCCCGCCGATCTCGTTCTCGTGGCGGGCGACCAGATGGCCGTCGCGGGTCATGACCAGATCGGGCTCGATGAAGTCGGCGCCCTGTTCGATGGCCAGTTCATAGGCCGCGCGGGTGTGCTCGGGCCGCTCGCCCGACGCGCCGCGATGGGCGATGACGAGGGGTTCGGGGAAGGATTGCGACAGGGCCGGGCCTCCGGCGATCACGAGGGCGGCGATCAGGATGAAGCGGATCATGCCCCGAGGCTAGACCCCGTTCGTGACGGGCCTGTCTCAGGCGGTCAGGCGTCCTGCAGGATCTTGCGCAGCTGGCCGTGGATCTCGCCGTTTGCGGCGACGATCTGCTTGCCGGAGCGAGGATCGGTGTCGTTGTCCACGGCGGTGACCGTCCCGCCCGCCTCGGTGACCAGCAGCATGCCCACGGCCACGTCCCAGGGCTCAAGACCCCGTTCCCAGAAACCGTCGTAGCGGCCCGTGGCGACCCAGGCCAGGTCGAGGGTGGCGGCGCCCAGGCGGCGGATGCCGGCGGTGCGCTGGCCCACAGCGTGGATGTCCTTGATGGACTGGCCGTGGCCGGTCTTGCCGAGGAACGGCAGGCCGGTGGAGAACAGGCAGGTGCTCAGGTCCTTGCGGCCTGAGACGCGGATGCGCTTGTCATTGAGATAGGCGCCCTTGCCCTTTTCGGCCCAGAACAGGTCGTTCATCACCGGATTGTAGGTGACGCCTGCGACGATCTCGGCAGAGCCGTCCGGCGCCTTGCGTTCAAGGCCGACGCTGATGGCGAAGTGGGGGATGGCGTGGGTGAAGTTGGTGGTGCCGTCTATGGGGTCGACGATCCAGGTGTGGGTCTTGTCGGTGCCCTCGATGAGGCCGCCTTCCTCGCCGAGAAAGCCGTAGCCCGGGCGCGCCTTGTTCAGCAGCTCGCGCAGGGTCTGCTCGGCCTTGGTGTCGGCGGCGGTGACGAAGTCTGCGGGGCCCTTGCGGGAGACCTGCAACTCGGCCACCTCGCCGAAGTCGCGCAGCATGGGCCGTCCGGTCTTGCGGACCGCGTCGATGATGACCGAGACGAGGGCGGAAGCGAGAGCCATTCGATCAGTCGGCCCGGCGGACGTATTCGCCGGTGGTGGTGTCCACCACGATGCGCTCGCCGGCGGACATGTAGGGCGGGATCATGATGCGCACGCCATTGTTGGCCAAGGCGGGCTTGTAGGAGGACGAGGCGGTCTGGCCCTTCACGGTGGGCTCGGTTTCGGCCACTTCCAGCACCACCTGATCCGGCAGCGACAGGCCGATGGGGCGCTCCTCGTGGGATTCGATGACCACCTTCATGCCTTCCTGCAGATAGGCGATGCGGTCTTCGCCCACCCAGTCCTTCTGCAGTTCGATCTGCTCGTAGTTCTCGTCGTCCATGAAGACCAGCGAGTCGCCGTTGTCGAACAGATAGGAGTAGTCGCGCTGTTCCAGCGTGACGCGCTCGACCTTGTCCTCGGAGCGGAAGCGTTCGTTCAGCTTGTTGCCGGTCTCGAGATTCTTGGCCTCGACGTTGGCGAAGGCGCCGCCCTTGCCCGGCTTGACGTGGCTGGCCTTGGTCACGACCCACAGGCCGCCGTTCACTTGCAGGACCATGCCGGGCTTGATGGTGTTGCCGTTGATCTTCATCGAATGTCGCTGGGTTCGGGGTGGCGCGCGGGCGCGAAATTTGGACGCGACCCCTACAGGGACGGCGGTCAAAGGGCAAGCGGCGCGCATCGGCGCCGATCTCAATCACCCGCCAGCAATCCCCACCGCACCGCATGGGCCTTCTTCCCGAGCGCCACCGCCAGCGGCGGGCAGGCGAACAGGCCTGAGAAGGCGGGGTCGCGCACGTTCAGTCCGCCGGCGTAGGCGCCGAAGGCAGGCAGGATCAGGCGCTGGCCGTCGGTGACGAAGCAACGCCGCCGCACCGACCCGGCCGTCCCCTTCACCCGTGCGCAGGGGTGCAGGTGCCCCGCCGCCTCGCCGGGCGTGGGGTCGGGGCTGGGCTCGTGGCGCAGGACCAGTTTCGACAGGCCGATCTCCACCGCCGTCTCGCCCGCCAGATCGCCGGATGACGATTTTGGGCCGTCCGGATCGTGGTTGCCGGTGATCCACAGCAGGGTGGTGCGGCGGGCCAGCCCGGCGATGCGCTCGCGGTCGTCGGGCGCGATGCGGGTGGTCGCCGACCCGTCATGCAGGGTGTCGCCCAGCAGCACGGTCACGCGCGGGTCCAGCGCCTCGATCTCGGCCTGCAGCCGGTCCAGGGTCTCGCGGGTGTCGTAGGGCGGCAGCATCTGGCCGCGCGCGGCGTAGGCCGAGCCCTTCTCGAGGTGCAAATCCGCAACCACCAGCGCGCGCTCGCCCTCCAGCCACAGGGCGCCGGAGGGTCGCATGCCCACCTCGGCGTCATTGACCGCCATGACCGCCGAGCCGCACGACCGCTGCTGAACCCGCCACGCCGTCACGCCATGGCCTCCTCGATCAGGGCGGCCTGCTCCAGCATCATCTCGGCGGCCGAGGAGCCGGGCGCGCGTTCGCGGCCGATCTCCATCATTGCCGGCACGGCGAAGGGCGAGACCCGCTCCAGCCGCTGGACCCGGATGCGGCCCCGGATGCGCGACAGCAGCTCGCCCAGCCGCGCCACGTCCAGCAGGCCCCGCGCCGCGTCCGCCCGCGCGCATTGCAGCAACAGATGCTCCGGGTCATGGCGACGCAGGGTGTCGTAGATCAGGTCCGCCGAGAAAGTCACCTGACGGCTGTTTTTCTCATGGCCCGGCATGCGCCGCTCGATGAGGCCGGCGATCAGGGCGCAGTCCTTGAAGGTGCGCTTCATCATGAAGCTCTCGTCCAGCCAGGCTTCCAGATCGTCCCCCAGCATGTCCTGTTCGAACAGGGCGTCGAAATCCACTCCGTCCATGGACTTCACCGACCAGATGGCCAGCATGTAGTCATTGGCCACATAGCCGATGGGCCCCACCCCCGCCCGGTCCAGCCGCCGGGTCAGCAGCATGGCCAGGGTCGAGTGCGCGATGCGCCCCTCGAACGGATAGGCCACCATGAAGTGGCGATTGCCCCGCGCGAAGGTCTCGATCAGCAGGTCGTCGATGCCCGGCAGGCTGGAATGGTCGCGCTGGGCTTCCAGCCACTCCTGCACGTCGGCGGGCAGGACGGACCATGCGGACGGATCGCTCATCATCCGCCGCACCCGGCTGGCCAGGAAGGTGGACAGGGGGAATTTGGACATGCCCCAGCTGGGCACCTTGGGCTCCTTGTCCGCCGCGCGGGTGACGATGGCGTTGGTCCCCTCGATGCCCATGAAGCGCCAGATCTCGCCGCCGAAGACGAAGGTGTCGCCGGGCGTCATCTGTTCGAAGAACCATTCCTCGGCCTCGCCGATCTTGCGGCCCGAGCCGTGGCGGCCGGGCAGGCGCAGGGACAGGGTCTGGGCGGTGATGATGGCGCCCACATTCATGCGGTGGCGGCGCGCGGTTTCTTCATTGCGCACCCGCCACAGCCCATCCTGCCCCCGCACGATGCGGCGATAGCGGTCATAGGATTTCAGGGCGTAGCCGCCGGTGGAGACGAAATCGACCACCCGCTCCCAGTCCTCCCACGACAGCTCGGCGTAGGGCGCGGCGCGGCGCACCTCGTCGTAAAGGGCCTGAAGATCGAACGGTTCCGAACAGGCGCAGCCCATGACGTGCTGGGCCAGCACGTCCAGCGCGCCGACGCGGATCGGCTCGCCGTCCAGCGCATTCTCGGCCACCGCCTCCACCGCCGCCTGGCACTCCAGCATCTCGAAGCGGCTGGCGGGCACCAGAATGGCGCGGGAGGCCTCGTCCAGCCGGTGGTTGGCCCGGCCGATGCGCTGGACCAGACGGGAGGAGCCCTTGGGCGCCGCCAGCTGGATCACCAGATCCACCGCGCCCCAGTCGATGCCCAGGTCCAGGGTGGAGGTGCAGACCACGGCCCGCAGCTCGCCCTTGGCCATGCGGGCCTCCACCTTGCGGCGCTGTTCGGCCGACAGGCTGCCGTGGTGCAGGGCGATGGCCAGGCCGTCCTCGTTCAGCCGCCACAGCTCCTGAAAGGCGAACTCGGCCTGCCAGCGCGTATTGACGAAGATCAGGGTGGTGGTCGCCGTCTTGATGGTCTCATAGACCTCGTCCATGGCGTGCTGGGCGGTGTGGCCGGCCCAGGGCACCCGGTTCTCGGACAGCAGCACCTCCATGACCGGCGGCGCGCCGGGGCGGCCCAGCACTAGATCGTCGCCTCGGTCCGACAGCCAGCGCCGCACCGCCACGGGATCATCCACCGTCGCCGACAGGCCCACGAACCGCGCGTGGGGGGCGAACTGCCGGAGCCGCGCCAGCCCCAGCGACAGCAGGTCGCCGCGCTTGGAGCTGTGAATGGCGTGGATCTCGTCCACCACCACGCAGCGCAGGTCCTCGAAATAGCCCCGCGCACCCTCCCACGCGCAGAACAGGGCCAGCTGCTCGGGCGTGGTCAGCAGGATGTCGGGCGGGGTGATCCGCTGGCGCTGCTTGCGCGCCTGGCCCGTATCGCCGGTGCGGGACTCCACCACGATGGGCAGGTCCATCTCGCGCACCGGGGTCATCAGATTGCGCTCCACGTCCACCGCCAGCGCCTTCAGCGGCGAGATGTAGAGGGTGTGGACGCTCTTGGGCCCATTTCGGGGGCCCCGCTCGGCCAGGTCGATCAGGCTGGGCAGGAAGCCGGCCAGGGTCTTGCCGCCGCCGGTGGGCGCCACCAGAAGGACGTCAGCGTCCTCGCGCCCCTTGGCCACCATGGCCAGTTGGTGATCACGCACGCTCCAACCCCGCCCGGCGAACCAGTCGGCGAAGCGGGGCGGCAATCCTTGATCAGGCAACAGCGGCTGGGCGGACGAAATGGCGACGCTTCCTCAAGGGAGTATCCGTCATCTCTTAGCGACGTTCCCGTTACGTTTCACCTGCCTTGTGCATCCCCGTGGGCGCGCATCGCCGCAGCCAGCTCGTCGGCCATCACCGTCTTCAGCCGGTCGGGGGCCAGGATGCGGACCCGCTCGCCCCAGGTGAACAGGTGCCAGGCCAGTTCGCGCATGCCGCTGGCGGTGAAGCGCACAATGACCGAGCCGTCCGGCTGGTCCTCCAGCGTCTGGGTGGGGTGCCAGCGCCAGGCCCGGGCCTCGGCCGCGCCCTCTGCGGTCACGTGCAGGGCCACGTCCTCCACATCGTCCTGATAGATGCCGAAGGAGCGGTTGGCGAAGGCGGCCAGATCGAAGCCCGCTGGCGGACGGGCGGTCTGATCCAGAGGCTCCACCGCGCTCATGCGGTCCAGCCGGAAGGTCTGGACCTTCTGCGTGCCCAGATCTGCGGCCACCAGATAGTTGGCGCGGCCGAACATCAGGCCGCAGGGCGCGACGGTGCGGCGGCGGGCCTCGGCGCCCGGCCGGCTGTAGATGAAGCCCAGCGCCCGCTCCGCCAGCACCGCCCCCCGGATGGCCGCCAGCATGGACTCGTCCGCCGTGGGGCGGGGCCCGGCCTGCACCGCGATGGTCTCGGCCCGCACCAGCGCCTCCAGATCGGGGGCCAGCCGGTTCAGGGTGGTGGAGCGCACCGCCGACTTGATCTTGCGCTCAAGGCTTTCGAGGGCCGCGGCCCGCACCGGTTCGTCCGCCCGGCGCAGGGCCAGGGCGGCGCGGTTCAGCTCGACCAGCTCGGTGGTGGTGGGCGCCTGTTCGAAGGCGGACAGCCCGCCGCGGATGCGCCACCGCTTGGTGGGCGGGTCCGACACTTCCTCGGCGCCGGGGAACAGCATCAGCACCGCGTCGCGCAGGCGCTCGGCGGTGCGGCGGCCCACGTCCAGGTCGCGCGCCATGTCGTCCAGGGTCAGGCCCTCGGCGCTGCCAGCCATGCGGCGGGCCAGTTCGATGACCACGGCGGCCTTGTCGTGTCTCATTTCACCTACGTCCGATTTTGGCGCAACCCTGTCATAGGGTGGTTTCATCAGCAAGACGCCACACAGATTTCCGAAGGACCCCGCCATGGCCAGCCAGATCGCCGCCCGCTACGCCCCCGCCCGCATCGTCAACGACGCCCGCTATCTGATCGTGCCCTGCGAGGCCGAGGGCTGCGCCGATCTGGCGGTGATCTGGGACCGGCTGGAGGAACAGGTGGTGGACGTGATCGACGCGGCCGCCGGACGCTATACGGACGAGGACGCCCTTTGGGACGAGTTCAAGGCCGAAACCTTCCGCCCGGCCCAGCCTTCGCGCCAGTGGCGCGCGGCCGCCTGAAGCGGTCGGCGCACGGAACGCCGCGACAGTCTTGAACCGGGCTGGCAGGCCCTATATAGGCGCGTCTCTCTTGACCACGCGCCCGGCTACGGGCGTCTCCGGCGGCTGGGTAGCTCAGGTGGTTAGAGCGATGGATTCATAACCCATAGGTCGGCGGTTCGATCCCGCCCCCAGCCACCACAAGATTAAGTCTCCTCTTTACGTTTCGGCCCACATCCGGAGCAGGTTGCCGATGGTCTTGTCGGCCAGCAGGCGGGGCTCGCCCTCGGGCGTGGCCCGGCGGACGCGCTCCAGATCGAACAGGATCTCGCGCTGGTCCTGACGGCGGACCAGGGACTGGATCCAGCCCACGCAGGCCAGGCGTTCGCCCGCGGTGACCGGCGTGACCCGGTGCAGGCGGCCGGTCTGGTAGATCACCGCTGAGCCGGCGGCGGGGCGGAACTCGCGCTCTCCGTCCAGATCATCCAGCAGCAGGGCGCCGCCCTCGTAGGTTTCGGGATCGGTCAGGAACAGGGTGAAGGACAGGTCGGTGCGCAGGCGCTCGCCGTCCTCGCCGCGCATGGCGGCGTCGTCGGTGTGCAGGCCGTACTGCTGGCCGCTGGAGTAGCGCGAGAAGATCAGGTTCGACCAGCGGGCGGGGCGCACCAGCGGGTGGAACACCGGGTGCCGCTCCAACGCGTCCCGGATAAAGCGGGCGAGAGCCTGGACCGTGGCGTCGTCGCCCCGGGCCTGCAGGTTGTCCTTGACCTTGCGAGCCGCAGACCCTGCCGTGGCCTTGCCGTCCCGGAACGGGGCCTTGGCCAGCCCGCCGCGCAAACGCTCAAGGTCTTCGGCGGAGAGGACATCGGCCAGGACGATCACGGCAGGACTCCGGATGGGGACACGCCGGAGCGTTAGCGCCCCGCGGCCCCGGACGAAAGGGGCGCAACCCGGGGTCCAGCTTGAGCGTTGCTGTGATAGCATTCATTTTGAGGAGGGCATGCCCATGACCATTCGCACCAAACCCTGGCTGGCCGTGGCCGCCGCCGCAGCCCTGTCCCTGGGGGGCGTCGCCTGCACGGACGCCGAACAGGCCCAGGCCGAGCGGGATGCCGCCGAGGCGGGCGAGACCCTTGAGCAGGGCGCCGCCGAACTGGGCGAGCGGATCGAATCGGGCGCCATGGAAGCCGCGCGCGGGGTCGAGAACATGGCCGGAGACGCCGCCTCGTCTCTGGAGGAAAACCAGCGCGAAGCCGCCGCCGAGGGCCGTGAGGGCGCGGTGAACCCGGACACCGGCGAGCGGGTCGAGTAAACTTCGGTTTCGCATCCCGACGGCCAGACGGGAGCCGGTCGCCATTAAATTCCTGTAATTTGCATCCATCCGGCTGACGCGAGGGCTCCTCTTTCGAAGATCGAAGGAAGGACCGCAATGCGCGTCATCGCCGCTTTCGCCGTGATTCCGATGCTGCTGGGTCTGGCCGCTGCATCCGCCTCCGCCCAGGCGCCGGGTGCTTTTGACCCGCGCGAGCACCGCCAGCACCTGTACGGGGCGCCAACCCAGGTTCTGGTGATCGGCACGCCCCATCTTTCCGGGGCGCCGGACGATTTTGACCCCGCTGTTCTGGAGCCGATTCTGGAGAGGTTGGCGGCGTTCGGGCCCGATATCATCGCCATCGAGAACCTGTCGGGCGAGAGTGTACATGCGCTCAAGACCTACGAAGCCGTCTATCCGGAAAGCGCCGACTGGTTCGGTGGCCGGTTCCTGCGTCTGGCCGCCGTTGCGGAAGCGGAGACCGGCCTGGGGATGCCTGCCGCCGAGGCGGAGGCGCGCCGCCTGCTGGCCGCGTTGCCCGAAAACCCGACGCCCGCCCAGCGCCGCCGACTGGCGGCCGTGCTGACGGCTGCGGGTGACGCCTATTCGGCTCTGGTGCAGTGGTGGCGTTTGGACGCAGCCGAGCGCCGCGCCGGGGATGGGATTTCGGGCGAGCTCGCTGTTTTGCTTGATGAATACGAAACGCGCCGCAACGAAAGCCATATGATCGCTGTGCGTCTGGCGGTCCGTCTGGGTCTGGACCGCGTCTATCCCGTTGACGACCACCACGGCGACGACATCATGGGTGACGCCGTGATCGACGATATGCGGGTCTTCATGGAGCAGGCGGACTTCGCCGCCCATATCGCCTCGCCGGAATTCCAGTATCTGGCCGAGGCGTCCGAGCGCCTCGGAACGCCTGAAGATGCACTGGAGACCTACCGGTTTCTGAACAGCCCCGAGGCCGGGATCACAGATGTACTGGGACAGTGGGTCAGCATGATCGACCGCGCCAGCCCCAATAGCGTGGGACGGGTCCGCATCGCAGAGTGGGAAACCCGCAACCTGCGTCAGGTGGCCCATATCCGCGAAGCCGCGGCCCAGTCGCCGGGCGGGCGGGTGCTGGTGATCGTGGGCAGCGCGCACAAGCCCTGGTTTGACGCCTATCTGGGCATGATGATCGATATGACGGTGGTGGATGCGGGCGAGGTGCTGCGCTGACTTTGTGCCGGGTCACTTCGGCGTCTGAGAAGCATTTGCATCTTTGGCGCTGCGGTCTATAGGTCACGGACCTTTCCGACCGGAGCGCCCTTCCCATGTCCGACACCCGCCTGTTCCGCCCCCGCCTGTGGACCGCCGCCGGCTCCGCCCTGCTGATCGCGGGCGTCGCCGCCTGCTCCGACCAGGGCGGCGAGGCCCCGGCCCAGGCGGCCACTCCGCCCGCCAGCGCGGCGGAGGAAGGCGAGGGCGAAGGCGGCGAGGCGGGCGCGGTGAGCGCCTATGGCGCCGTTCCGGCCGAAAGCCTGCTGGCGCTGCGGCTGCAGCACCTGAAGGGCTTCTTCCTGGTGGCCCAGGCGGCCAGCCCGGTGGAGGGCGAGGCGTCCGCCGCCGCCCTGGCCGGACAGGGCATGCTGGAGGTCTATGACCCGGCCAAGGCCGACTATGACGCCGCGGGCGTGGACGAGGTCGTGCTGCGCCGGGCCGCCGAGAGCGGCTCGACCGGCGCCCTGAACGCCGCCATCACCGAGCTGGACCGCGCCGCGCGTCTGGCGGGCGGCGACGCCGGCGCCGTGGTGAGGGGCCTGCTGAACATCTCCACCGGCCTGTACGCCCTGGTGGTGACCGAGGACGGGGTCGACCCGATCGAGTGGCAGCACTCCTACGGCGCGGCCCTGGCGGCGCAGCAGGTGGCGGCGCGCGACGGTGCCCTGCGCCCGGCCCGCGACGAAATCGACGCCTTCGTGGCCAACTGGACCGACGTCACCGCCCCGGCCGATCCGGCCGAGGCCAGGGCGCCGGGCGAGCTTCAGGCCCAGGCCTCGCGCATCGAGCTGAGCCTGTCGGGGGTCTGAGGACTTCAGCTTCGGCGAAATGAGACTCCGGATGCAAAAAAACAGTGCAATGAGAGTCTCATCTTGGCGGACAAGTCATTGTATTTCCTTGTCAGCCTCCCTTTTCCAAATGGCCGGCCGATGAGACTCCCGGCGTGAAAAACAGTGCAATGAGAGTCTCATTCGGTGAGCGCCCCATCGCGTTCGGTTTCGGATCGCCAGCATTATAAGGGCGGCTGGAACAGGGGGCGGAAAACGATCGTCATTCGACCGAAATGCCTTGCCGGCCTTGGGATTGTCCACGCGAAAAGCGGGGATTTGAACGCTGGCCAGCGGGTAGAGCGCGCGCGATCAGTCGGCGGCCGGGTCGTTCTCCGTTGAACGAACTGCCACCCAGGCAGGTGGTGAGGGGTCATCAATGTCCCATGAAGAGGTGCTGACGATCCGACGATACTGATCATCGGAAATCCAGGCAGGGACGGGCTCCACAACGGCCAGGTTACAATACCTGGTTTCGATCTCCTCTTTTGAGCGTGCTGCGACGAGACCCCAGACTCCGCCCGTCTGGTAATCGTAGACGACAAGGAAATTTTTCCTGGTCGCCGCCGCTGTCTTCCTTGAGCTTGGCATCGAGCCGATCAAGGCTCTTCGGCCAGCAGGGCGTCGACGAGGGCGCGGGCCTCGGCGCTGTTCCAGTCGGCTTCGCCCGCCATCCAGGCGCGGACGCGGCCCTGACGATCCAGCAGGATGGTCTGGGGCATCTTGCCGGCGCCGGGGAAGACGAAGGGCAGGCGGAAGCTGCGGTCCGAATAGAAGGGCAGGGGCTCGTGCACCTCCAGAAAGCTGACCGCGTCGGCCACGGCCTCATCGCCCGTGTCCACATTGATCGGCAGCACCAGCATCCGGTCCTCGGGGTAGCCTTGCTGGAGCGCGGCCAGGGTCGGCATCTCGGTGCGGCAGGGCGCGCACCACATGGCCCACAGGTTGACCACCACCACCCGGCCCCGGAAATCGGCGAAGGTGACCTCTTCACCCTCGCTGTCGGTGAAGACCTGATCAGGGGCGACGGCCAGTTCGACGGGGGTCTCCAGCGCCGTCAGGCCGCCGCGCGCGTGGCGGGCCAGGTCGCTTTTCTCGGCGGAGGCGGCGCCATTCCCTTGGAAAGCGCCGCTGCGCATGGCGTATAGGGCCCCTGCGGCGCCGACGACGAGCACCGCGGCCGCGACCAGCCCGACGACCAGACGCTTCTTCCCCGAGTTTTCCGCCATGACCGACCGCCCCGAAACGACCCCCCAGGATGAGGCCAAGGGCCAAAGTCTATGGGGCGGGCGCTTCTCCGCCAAGCCCGCCGAGATCATGCAGGCCATCAATGTCTCCATCGGCGTCGACCAACGCCTGTGGCGCGAGGATCTGACGGGGTCGCGGGCCCATTGTCGCATGCTGGCGGACCAGGGGATCATCGCCGCGCCCGACGCCGAGGCGATCCTGGGCGGACTGGATGCGATCCAGGCCGAGATCGAGGCCGGGACCTTCCCGTTCCGCGACGCCTATGAAGACATCCACATGAATGTGGAGGCGCGCCTCAGTGAGCTGATCGGCGAGCCGTCGGGGCGTCTGCACACCGCCCGGTCGCGCAACGATCAGGTGGCCACCGATTTCCGCCTGTGGACCCGCGCGGCCTGCGACCGGACCATCGACCAGCTGACCGGCCTGCAACGGGCGCTGCTGGCCCGGGCCGAGGCCCATGCGGGCGACCTGATGCCCGGCTTCACCCATCTGCAGCCCGCCCAGCCGGTGACCTTCGGCCACCATTTGATGGCCTATGTGGAGATGATCGGCCGGGACGTGGGGCGCTTCACAGACGCCCGCGCCCGCCTCAACGAGAACCCGCTGGGCGCCGCGGCCCTGGCCGGATCGCCGTTCCCCATCGACCGCCATGCGACCGCGAAGGCGCTGGGCTTCGACGGGCCCATGCGCAACTCGCTGGACGCGGTGTCGGCGCGGGATTTCGCCCTTGAGGTGATCGCGGCGGCCAGCATCTGCGCCGGGCACCTGTCGCGGCTGGCCGAGGAGATCGTGATCTGGATGACGCCGCAGTTCGGCTTCGTGACCCTGCCCGACGACCTGACCACCGGCTCGTCCATCATGCCGCAGAAGCGCAACCCGGACGCCGCCGAGCTGGTGCGGGCCAAGACCGGGCGGGTCATGGGGGCCTTCATCGCTCTGTCGACGGTCATGAAGGGCCTGCCGCTGGCCTATTCCAAGGACATGCAGGAGGACAAGCCGCCGGTGTTCGAGGCGTTCGACGCCCTGGATCTGGCGGTCGGCGCCATGACCGCCATGGTCGCGGCCCTGAAGCCGGACACGGCGCGCATGGCCGAGGCGGCGGGCTATGGCTTCTCAACCGCCACGGACCTGGCCGACTGGCTGGTGCGCGAACTGAACCTGCCGTTCCGCAAGGCGCACCATGTGACCGGCGCGGCGGTGAAACAGGCCGAGGCGCTGGGCGTCGATCTGGCCGGGCTGCCGCTGGAAGAGCTGCAAAAGCTGGAGGCGGGGATCACCGCTGATGTTTACAAGGTGCTGACGCCTGAGGCTTCATGCGCCAGTCGTCAAAGCTTCGGGGGGACGGCGCCGGAACAGGTCCGGGCGCGCATCGCCGAATGGAAGGAGCGCCTGTCATGAGAACCGTGCTGATCCTCGCCGCCGCCGCGGTGGTCCTGTCGGGCTGCGGCCGCATGGGCGAACTGGAATCGCCGCACCGCGAGACCGAGCGGGCGCCGCGATCGGCCGGCGCGCCGGCCCTGCCCGAGCCGGCCACCATCAACCGCCCGTCCAGCCAGCAGGCCATCGAGGGCGGACCCAGCAACCCCATCGGCGGCACGGCGGCCGGGCGCGAGCCCCAGTAGGCCCAAGCCGCCGAGCCTGAAGGTCCTCCCCGACCGTGAACCATTTCGAGATCCGGGACGGCGTAATGCACGCCGAAGGCGTGTCGCTGGAGGCCATAGCGGCCGAGATCGGCACGCCCGCCTATGTCTATTCCGCAGCCACCCTGCGGCGGCACGCCCGGGTGTTGCGCGAGGCGCTGGACGGCCACGCCGAGACCACCGACGCCCTGATCGCCTTCGCAGTGAAGGCAAACTCGAACCTGTCGGTGCTCAAGGTGCTGGCGGGCGAGGGGCTGGGCGCGGACACGGTGTCCGAAGGCGAGATCCGCCGCGCGCTGGCGGCCGGGATCGCGCCGGAGAAGATCGTGTTCTCCGGCGTGGGCAAGACCGACACCGAATTGGCCTTCGCCATCCGGACCGGGGTGCTGGAGATCAATGTGGAGTCCGCCGCCGAGCTGGACCGGCTGATCGCCGTGGCTGCGGGGCTGGGCGCGCGGCCGGACATCGTGTTCCGGGTCAATCCCCGAGTGGGGTCAGGCGCCCACGCCAAGATCACCACCGGCGGCGCCCGCGACAAGTTCGGTGCGCCGGTGGAGGAGGTCATGGCCCTCTATGCCCGTGCGGCAGCCTCGAACCATGTGCGGCCCGTGGGTCTGGCCTGCCACATCGGCAGCCAGATCACGGAACTGAGCCCGCTGAAGGCCGCCTTCGCGGTGCTGCGCCGGATGACCCTGGACCTGCGCGCTCAGGGGTTCGAGGTGCATCGGCTGGATTTCGGCGGCGGGCTGGGCGTGCCCTATTTCGACCGGCCGGGCGAGGCGGACCCCGTGGACTACGCCGCCGTGGCGGCCGAGGCGGCAAGGGGGCTGGATGTGCAGCTGGCCTTCGAGCCGGGCCGCATGATCGCGGCCAACGCCGGGGTGCTGCTGACCCGGGTCATCCATGTGAACGAGCGGCCGGACGGGATGCGGTTCCTGGTGCTGGATTCGGCCATGAACGACCTGATGCGCCCGGCCCTGTACGACGCCTTCCACGACATCCGCCCGGTGCGGCCGCGCGAGGGGGCGGCGGGACCGTACGATGTGGTGGGGCCGGTGTGTGAGACGGGCGACACCTTCGCGAAGGACCGGGTGCTGCCGCCGCTGGAGGCCGGGGACCTGGCCGCCTTCATGACGGCCGGGGCCTATGGCGCGACCATGGCCAATGAGTACAACAGCCGCCCGCTGGTCCCCGAGGTGCTGGTGGACGGCGACCGCTGGGCCGTGGTGCGGGCGCGTCCGAGCTATGACGAGATGCTGGCGCGGGAAGCGGTGGCGGGGTGGCTCATCCCCTGAGTCTCCTCCCCCGCCATGCGGGGGGAGGGGGACCGCCGCAGGCGGTGGAGGGGGCAAGTCCAAGGGGGTGAATGGGGTCGCCCCCTCCACCCCTTCGTGGTCCCCCTCCCCCATACGCTTCGCTTTGGGGGAGGATACGGCCTACAGCCCCGGATCGATCGCGCCGGCTTCCCGCATCCGGGTCTCGCGGGCCATGCGGGCGCGGCCGGTGAGTTCGTCGGCCATGTCCTTGATTCGGTCCGAGGCGGCGGTCTTGGCGACGCCGGGAACGAGGGCGTGGAGGAAGGCGAATCCCGCCGCGCCCAGCAGGCGGAAGCCGAAGGACGACGCCGCGCCCAGGTGCTCCAGATAGGATTCCTCCACCTCACGCGGGTGGTTCAGAAACAGTCGATGGAACGGTGTCGTCATGCTGCGGCGATCCTCACCCCTACCCGTGGAACCCGATCTATCCTAAAGCCACGGCCACGATCAGGAAACAGGCCGAGGCGTAATCGGCCCCAGAAGAAAAGACCACGACCATGTCCGACGCCAAGACCTTTCGCTGGGATGACCCGCTGGATCTGGAGGGCCGTCTGACCGATGACGAGCGGATGATCCGCGACGCCGCGCGGTCCTACGCCCGCGAGGCCCTGCTGCCCCGGGTGGTCGCGGCCTTCCGGGACGAGACATTCGACCGGGCCATCATGACCGAGATGGGCGAGATGGGCTTTCTGGGCGCCATGCTGCCGGAGCAGTACGGCGGCTCCGAAGCGTCCCATGTGGCCTATGGGCTGATCGCGCGCGAGATCGAGGCGGTGGATTCGGGCTATCGCTCGGCCATGAGCGTGCAGAGCTCGCTGGCCATGTATCCCATCTATGCGTTCGGCTCGGACGAGCAGAAAGCGAAATTCCTGCCCAAGATGGCGGCGGGCGAGCTGATCGGCTGTTTCGGCCTGACCGAGGCGGACGGCGGATCGGACCCGGCCTCCATGAAGACCAAGGCCGTGGCGGTGGATGGCGGCTACCGCCTGAACGGGGCCAAATACTGGATCACCAACAGCCCCATCAGCGATCTGGCGGTGGTCTGGGCCAAGCTGGATGACGTGATCCGGGGCTTCATCGTCGAGCGCGACTTCGACGGCTTCACCACCGACAAGATCGGCGACAAGCTGTCCCTGCGCGCCTCGGTCACCGGCGACATCGGGCTGAACGACGTGTTCGTGCCCGAGGCCAACATCCTGCCGGGCGTGAAGGGCCTGCGCGGGCCGTTCAGCTGCCTGAACAAGGCGCGCTACGGCATCGCCTGGGGCGCCATGGGGGCGGCGGAGTTCTGCTTCCACGCCAGCCGCGACTATGTGGGCGAGCGCATGCTGTTCGGGCGGCCCCTGTCGTCGCGGCAATTGGTGCAGAAGAAGCTGGCGGACATGCAGACCGAGATCTTCCTGGGGCTGGAGGGCGCGCTGGCGCTGGGCCGGCTGCTGGATCAGGGGGCGTGGGTTCCCGAGGCCATCTCGATGATGAAGCGCAACAACTGCGGCAAGGCCCTGGCCGTGGCCCGCGAGGCTCGCGACATGCACGGCGGCGCCGGCATCACCGGCGAGATGCACGTGATGCGCCACGCCATGAACCTCGAGACCGTCAACACCTATGAAGGCGCCCACGACGTCCACGCCCTGATCCTGGGCAGGGCCATCACCGGGCAGGCGGCATTCTAGGGCGCTAACATCCTTGGAGCGCTAACGCTCGCGTCGCGGACGCTCGCTGCTTGAGCGCATGGTGGTGCGCTAGCGCTCGCCGCGCGGCGGCACGCTGCTTGAGCGCGGGCGGGGGCGTTAGCGGTCGGGCTGCTCAGTCTGCGTGGCTTCGGGCTCGTCGCCTTCGGCCTGGGCGCCGCTGAGTTCGGGGGAGTAGAGGCCGGTGATGAAGCCGGCGGCGACGCCTTCGGGACGGAAGCGGGGGCCGAAGCGGGCGCAGGGATCCGGATCGGCGATGGCGCGGACCTCGCGCTCCGGCGGGGCGAAGGCGTCGCCCACGGCGTCGCCGAAGGGCTCGGCCAGCTGCACCGCATCGCCCACCCGCGACAGGGACGGATTGTCCGTGCCCACGGCCTGGGCGTCACGGGACCACAGGATCGCCGCCGCCTGGCCCTGATCATTGGCGGCCAGCAGCTCGGCCTCCGCCGCCAACCCGCCAAGGGTTCCGGGCACGCGCAGGCCGATGGGGCCGGGAATGAAGAAGCCCGAGGCGGCCGAGGCGGCCGAGGCGGCGCGACCGGTCGGCCCGATCCGCGACACCACCGCCCGCACCCGGCCCGCGTCCATGGCGGGTTCCGCCAGCACGGTGAAGCGCTCGCTGACCTCGTAGCAGATCTGCCGGTCCACCTCGCGCAGCACCAGGGTCCGCTCGTAGTCGGTCAGATCATGGCCCACGCCGGGGGCGAGGATCGCGGGCTCGATGAACAGGCGGTCGATCTGCGTTGCGAGGGCGTCGTCGCGCCGCTCCTGAATGGAGGCCCAGACCGTGCCCTCGCGCACGGCGAGGCCGTCATAGCTGCTGAGCAGGCCCGAGGGCTCCACCGCAGTCGTTCCGCAGGCCGCCAGGGCCAGGGCGCCGCAAGCCGCCGTCATTCCGTGAAATCGCATCCGTCTTCACCCGGTCAGAAACCATCAGCGGCGACCGTCGCCGCGAAGCCCTAGCTACGGTTCAGGCGCGAGGTGGTTGCATGGCGGTTCGCACACCGTTGTCATCCGGGCGCGTCGGTCTATCCTCGCAGCGAGGGCATGGAGGGGTCATGACGCAATCCGAGATCGCCGAGGCGGATCCGTTCGCGGGTCTGAGAGACATGTTTCAGGGCCGTCGCGTTCTGTTGCTGGAAGACGATCCGGCCCTGGCCGAACATGTGGCCGATCGGCTGCTGAAGGCGGGGTTCACGGCCGTGGACCGGGTCGAGGCGGGCGAGCAGGCCCTGTCGCTGGCCGAGGGCGGCGGATACGACGTCATCATTCTGGACCGCATGACCGCCGGCATGGACGGGCTGGAGACGCTGAAGCGCATCCGCGCGGGCGGCGGCCCCTCGGCTGAGGCCCCGGCCCTGATGCTGACGGCGCTGGGCGGCGAACACCAGAAGGTGGAGGGCCTGCTGTCCGGGGCGGACGATTACCTGGCCAAGCCCGTTGGCGACGAGGAGCTGGTGGCCCGCATCGCGGCCCAGCTGCGCCGCGCCGCACGGGCCGCTCCGGCCGCCAACGGCGCGGACATCATCAACGGCCCGTTCCGCCTGGCGCCCGGTGCGCGGACCCTGAGTTTCGCCCTGGGGGACATGGAGTCGCGGCAGATCGAGCTGTCGCCGCTGGAGTTCGGCATCGTCTGCGAGCTGATGACCGCGCGCGGTCAGCCCGTGACCAAGACCATGCTGTGGGACCGGTGCTGGGTGGAGTGGAAATTCCTGCCCGACAATTTCGTCAACATCATCGACGCCCGTATCTCGGCGCTGCGGCGACGGCTGAAGGAGGCGACCCCGGAGCTCAGCGACGGTCTGCACCCCCTGATCGTGTCGGCGCGCAGCCAGAGCCTGATCTTCCGCGACCTGAGCGGGGTCGGGTGAGGCGGCCTTGATCCCCTCCAGACTGTTCGCGGCCCTGAGCCGGGCGACGCTCAGGCCCACGGCCACCCAGCTGACGGCCGCCATGGGGGTCCTGGCGGCGCTGGCCCTGACCGGCTCGCTGGTCGTGACCGGGCTGGCGGTCCAGACCGACCAGCGGGAGAAGGCGGCCCTGATCGCCCTGCAGGACTTCGCCGCCATGGCCGCCAAGCTGGGGGCCGACGACAGCTTTTCGACCCAGACCCTGACCGACACGGACGCGGCCTGGCTGGCCGCCTGGCTGGAGGCGGTTCAGACGCGGCCGGGCGATGCACGGTCGCTGGAGGCGGTCTGCCGCACCGGCCGCGGCGGCGCGGGCGTACGCCTGATCGAGGCGCCGGGCGTCGCGCCGGCCGGCCTTGCGGCCCTGGCGGAGGCGGAGGCGGATCCCATCGAGCGCCTGGGCGACGGGGTCCATGTGCTGAGACTGGAGCGCGGCGCCCTGTGCCCGAATCGCGCGGTGGAGGTGGCCGCCGTGCGCCAGCCCTACGGCGCCCTGACCCTGACCGTGGGCCGGGTGGTGGAGCGCAGTGGCGCGCCGTGGGGCCGGGCGGTGCTGACCATCCTCGTGACCGGCGTTCTGATCCTGGTCTTCGGACTGGGGGCCGCGAGCCTGGCCCGGCGGCGCCTGGCCATCGACATCGAGCGGTTGAGCCAGACCCTGGACCGGGCGGCGGTGGGCGATTTCGCCGAGCGCGCGCCGGAGACGGCCGCCGCGCCGGAGCTGACCGGCCTGACGCGGCGGGTGAACCAGACGCTGGACCGGCTGGAGGAGTTGATGGGCTGGCTGCGGGACGCGTCGGACCAGCTGGCCCATGATTTCCGCACGCCCCTGGCCCGGGCGTCCTCGCGGCTGGACCGGCTGGCGGAGGCGACCGACGAGGCGGAGCGGGTGCGTCTGGCCGGTCAGGCGGGCGCGGACCTGGCCCAGCTGACCCGCGCCATGAACGAGGCCCTGGCGCTGCGGGACGGCGCGTCCTGGGTGTTCGAGACGGTGCGGCTGGACGACCTGGCCGCCCAGGTGATCGAACTGTACGAGGCCGTGGCGGCCGAGCGGGAGGTCAGCATCGTGGCCGATCTGGCCTTGGTGGAGATTCCGGGCGTGCGCACCCTGCTGCAGCGGGCGGCGACCAATCTTCTGGACAATGCGGTGAAATATTCGCCGCCGGGCGGCGTCGTGCGCGTCACCGTGGCCATGGACGGCGGGGAGGCCGTGCTGCGCGTGGCGGATCAGGGGCCCGGCTTCGCCGGGTCAGCGGCCCAGACGCCTGGCGAGGGGCCGGAAAGCCATGGCATGGGCCTGCCGTTCGTGCGCGCCGTGGCGCGCCGACACCGCGGCGACCTGATCATTGATGACGCATCAACAGGGGCTGTCGTCACGGCGCGTTTCCGGGTCTAGTCTATGATCCGAATTCAATGGGGGGCTTGCTGCGTGAATACGATCCAACTGCGCCGGACGGTGGCTGTGGCGGCCCTGACCATCAGCTTGACGACGGCGGGCGCCGCCTGGGCCCAGATACCCCCGCAAATGCCCTATGACGCCGAGCGGGGTGTGTTCACCTTCGCGGCTGGGATCGAGCCGAGTCTTCCAGCCGTTGTGGCCATCACCACCCTGGGCGCCGGGGGCGGACCCTCGCGCGGCGACGACGGGCCCAAGGAGATCTCGGGCGGATCGGGCGTCATCATCGACGCGGCGGGCGGGGTGATCATCACCAACCACCACGTGATCGAGAACGGCACGGCGTTCCGCGTCGATCTGCTGGACGGCCGCTCCTATCGCGCTGAACTGCTGGGTGCGGACCGGGCCACGGACATCGCCGTGCTGAGAATCGCGGCGCCGGACCTGACCCAGGTCCACGTGGCGCCCGCCGGAACCCTGCGCAGCGGCGACCTGGCCTTCGCGGTGGGCTATCCGCTGGGCCTGGATCAGACCCTGACCATGGGCGTTATCTCCGGCCTGGGGCGGTCGGGACTGGGCGATGCGGTCGAGGACTACATCCAGACGGACGCGGCGGTGAACTCGGGCAATTCGGGCGGTCCGCTGCTGGACAGCCGGGGCCGGCTGATCGGCATCAACACGGCGATCCTGTCAGGCGGCGGCACGAGCGGCGGCAATGACGGCATCGCCTTTGCCGTGCCCATCAACATCATGCGCTTCGTCACGGACCAGATCCTGGCCACCGGGGAGGTGGTGCGCGGCGAAACCGGGGCGACGGTGTCGTCCCTGACGCCCCGCCGGGCCGAGGACATGGGGCTGGAGATCGGCCGGGGCGCGGTGGTCGAGGACGTGGTCCCCGGCTCGCCCGCCGACCGGGCGGGCCTGCGCCGCGGCGACGTCATCACCGGGCTGGAGGACAGGGTCGTGTCAAACGGCGGCACGGTCCAGGCCATGACGGGCATTGCGCCGCCGGGAACCTCGCTGGAAGCGACCTATCTCAGGGACGGCCGGTCGGCGACGACGACGATGACGGTGCAGCGGCCCAACGGCCCTTCCATCGCCCTGGGCGCGACGGGCCTGTCGGCCCACGGCGCGCGCTTCGCCGACGGCGCGGCCGGGGTTGAGGTGCGCTCTGTGGAGGCCGGTTCGCCGGCGGCCCAGGCCGGGTTGACGGCCGGAGACGTGGTCACCCGGGCCGGGAACGCCACGGTGCGCCGGGCGGCCGATCTGGAGCGGGCCCTGTCGGGCGCGCGGCGCGAGATCACGGTGACGGTGACGCGAGGCGGGGAGACGGCGACGGCGATCCTGCCGGGCGCCTGACCTCGGGGGCCTGATCTCGGGGGGCTGACCCCAAACGCAAAACGCCCGCGCGACCGGGAGGGGGAGGTGTCGCACGAGCGTCTCGCTTGGAGGTTTGTCGGCCCGTCGAGGCCCCATGAAATCCAGGGGGGCTGGGGGGGCTGTTCAGGATCCGGGATCTCCGGCGACCCCGACCGGCCGACACTGCTTATCTGGGCGCCCAAACGGGCGTTGGAAGGACCGAAACAGGGCCTTTTCGTGTTCGCATCATTTTTCTTCAGGGGCCGGTCAAATCCCCGTTCCCGCCGCTGGCGTCACAGGCGGTTCGCGCTAAGCTGAACGCGATGAGCGCCGACGCCTCCGACAGTCCCGCAAACCACGGCCCGGCCGGCCCGGTGTTCTTCGATCGCCGCGAGCTGGACGCCATGCTCAGGGTCTATGGCCGCATGGTGGCGGCGGGCGAATGGCGGGATTACGCCATGGCCCCGGGCAAGGACGCGGCCGAGTTCGCGGTGTTCCGCCGCGCCGGGGACGCCCCCGCCTACCGCATCGAGAAACGCCCGGCCCTGGCCCGTCGCCAGGGCGCCTGGGCGGTGATGAACCAGAGCGGCATGATCCTGAAGCGCGGCCGCGACCTGGCCCAGGTGCTGCGCGTGTTCGACGCCCGTCGATTTCAGGTGGTGGAATAAGAAAAGGCCCCGGATCACTCCGGGGCCCATCTTGGTTGGCCTACCGCGCCTTGCGCTACTTGAGGCCGTTATGCGCCAAGGCGCTCAGATAGCGAGCGTCCGCGACGCGAGCGTTAGCGCACTAAAAATCCCCTATTCACGCCCGCCCATGAAGGCCAGCAGGAACTGGAACAGGTTCACGAAATTGATGAACAGGGCCAGGGCGCCGAAGCCGGTGGCCACGCCCATGGCGGCCTTGTCGCCGCCGAGCGCGTAGTAGGTCATCTTCAGGCGCTGGGTGTCATAGGCGATCAGGCCCGAGAAGATCAGCACGCCCAGGGCGTTGATGACGAAGTACATCAACGGATTGGCCAGGAACATGTTGACCACCATGGCGATGATCAGACCGATCACGCCCATGATCAGGAAGGTGCCCCAGCCGGACATGTCCTTCTTCGTGGTGTAGCCCCACAGGCTGAGCGCGCCGAAGGCGGCCGCCGTCACGAAGAAGGTCGAGGCGATGGACGTGCCTGTGTAGACCAGGAACACCACGCCCAGACCGGCGCCGATGGTGGCGACCACGGCCCAGTAGAGCAGGTTCACCGCGCCCGCCGTCGGATTCTTCATGAAGAACATGGAGCCGAACAGCATGGCCAGCGGCGCGAAGGCCACGATCATGCCCAGCGGGGTGTAGCCGACGCCGCCCTGGGCGGTTTCGGCGAACAGATACTGGCCCACCGCCGGCACATTGCCGGTGACGTAGGCAAGGGCGCCGGCCACAACCAGGCCAAGGGCCAGCTTGTTGTAGACGCCCAGCATGAAGGCGCGCAGGCCGGCGTCCACCGCCATGTCCGCGCGGGCCGGAGCCTGGGCCGGATAGCCTCGGTTGAAGTCGTTCATCGCGTCTCTCTATCTCCATATGGCCGGGTCTCGACCCGGCCTTCATCGCCAATATCGGAATCCCCACCCATCCTTGCAAGCAAAACCGGTTTGTCACGGTTCGCGGCGCCGCGTTAGTGATGCGACATGATCAGACTGTTCGCCGCCGTTCCGATCCCTTTCGACATTGCGGAAGGCCTGGCGCGGCGCCAGCGGGGCCTGCCCGGCGCACGCTGGCGGCCTGCCGAGGCGCTGCACATCACCCTGGCCTTCTACGGCGCCCTGGGCGAGCCGCGCGCCGACGACCTGGCCGCTGAACTGACAAGGGCCCGGGTCGATCCGTTCGATCTGACACTCGAGGGCGTCGGGGCCTTCGGCGACGGCCACAGGACCCGCGCCCTGTGGGCCGGGGTGGCCGCTTCGGAGCCCCTGAACATCCTCGCCGGCCGGTGCCGCGTGGCGGGCCAGCGGGCGGGCGTGGTCATGGAATCCCGTGACTATCGGCCGCATGTCACCCTGGCCTATCTGAGAGGCGCCGAGGACGATCGTGTCGGGGCCTGGATGACCGGCCACAATCTGCTGCACTCGCCGCCCTTCCGGGTGGACCGGTTCGGCCTGTACACCAGCGTCCTGACAGACGCGGGATCCCATTACACCCTGGAGCGGGAGTATCTGTTTTGAGCAAGGTGACGATCGAGACCGAGCGGTTGATCCTGCGCCCCATCGAGATGGCGGATTTTCCCCGCTGGGCCGAGTTCATGGCTGACGAGGTCAGCGCGCAATTCCTGGGCGGGGCCCAGCCGCCCGCCGCCGCCTGGCGCGGCTTCATGGTCATGGCGGGGGCCTGGCATCTGACCGGCGCGTCCATGCTCTCGGTGATCGAGAAGTCGAGCGGCCTGTGGGTCGGGCGGCTGGGGCCGTGGGCGCCACTGGACTGGCCGGGGACGGAGGTGGGCTGGGGCCTGCACCGGGACGCCTGGGGCAAGGGCTATGCGGTGGAGGGGGCGGCGGCGGCCATGGACTACGCCTTTGACGTGCTGGGCTGGGACGACGTCATCCACTCCATCGCTCCGGACAACCGGCCGTCGCAGAAGGTGGCGGAACGGCTTGGCTCGACCAATCGCGGGCCGGGGCGTCTGCCGCCGCCGTTGCAAGGTCTGACCGTCGACATCTGGGGCCAGACCCGGGCGCAGTGGAAGGCGCGGCCGCGTGCCTGATTCACCGTATCGGCGGAATCGCGAAGCGATTCCACCTCAACCGATCAGGCTCTAGGTCGCGCCGGTGCGCTCGCGGAAGGTCTGTTTCATGGTGGCGACCCAACCGGTGAAGGTGTCTGTGCGCGCCGCCAGGGTGGCGAAGTCCGAGGCGCTCTGGTCCGATCCCGGCCCCGCCAGGGCGATGCGCAGGGCGCCGGACGAGCGAGCGCCTTCGATGAAGCCGGCATAGCGTTCCGACAGGCGGGCAAGGGGCGCGGGCTCGCGGGCCAGGCTGTAGCCCACGCCGGCGCGGATCAGCCGGGTCTCCTCGGCCGCAGTCAGTGGCGTTGAGGCGTCGCGCCACCGCTCGCCCAGCAGGGCCTCATAGGTCGCGGCGGCCGCGCCATAGTCCAGTCGCCGCCAGTGCAGGTCGGCGCGCACCTCGCGGGCGGGGACGCTCTGGTCCGATCCCAGAATCTCCAGCGCATGGTCATAGCGGCCCAGCTCCATCAGGGCGCGGGCCTCGACCGCCCGGCGCTCGGCGTTCAGGGCGTTCGGCAACAGGGTGGTGCGGGTCGCCCAGATGGCGCGCAGGGCCTGCTCCGGCTGACGGTTCATCAGATAGACGGCGGCCAGGTCGGTGGCGATCTGGGCCTGGGCCACGCCGTCCAGCCGGTTCTCGACCTGATGCTGCAGCAGTTCGGCGGCGGGCCCCAGCAGGTCCACGTCGATCAGACGGCGGGCCAGGCGGCGCACCATGTCGTCGCCGTCGGCGCCCACGGGCGTGAGCTCGCGGAAGTCGTAGAACAGGGCCAGGGCCTGGACGGGCTGCAGGCCGTCGGCGGCGCCCTCCAGGAACAGGCTGCGGAAGGCTTGGGCCAGGTCCTGCTGCAGTTCGGAGGACTGGGGCAGGGACGAGAACCGGGTTCCGGCCCCGCGCAGGGCGTCCAGCGCCTCGCGGTAGCGGCCCTGGGAGAGATAGATGCCGCCCAGCGAGCGGATCACCTCCAGCTCCACGGCGTCGCCGCGCCAGCGCCAGCGCAACGGCTCCAGCTCGGCCGCGGCCTGGGTGGGGGTCAGGTCGCCGCCTGCCATGCGCAGGCGGATCGCGCCCAGCCGCGCGGGGGTGGAGAGGCCGTCCAGCGGTGCGCGGGCCACGGCCTGGTAGACGGCCAGGGCGCGGTCGGTCTGGCCCTCCAGCTCGAACATCCGGGCCTGTATCAGGCGGGCTCCCAGTTGGTCGGCGGCGGGCGGGTTCTGGCTGAACACATAGGCCAGCAGGGAGCGGGCGGCGGTCAGGTCGCCGGTCTCCAGCGCCGCCAGGGCGTGGGCCGTGCCGAAGCGGGCGCGCCAGACGGGCGGGAACTGGTCGATGGCCCGCGCGCCTTGCGCGAAGGACTGCCGCGCCGTGGCCCAGTCGGACTGCTGGACCGCGATGTAGCCGCGCCAGACGGCGGCGGACGGGTCATTGGCGAGCGCCGAGCCGGAGAAGTCGGCCAGGGCTTCGTTCTGGCGGCCGATGGCCGCGCGGGCGGCGCCGCGAAGGCCGCGCACCTCCGGCTCGCTGGCCATGGCGGGGGCGGCGACGACAAGGGCGTTGAGGGCGCCGATGGCCTCATGGTGCAGGCCCGTGCCGATCAGGAACCGGGTCAGGGCCAGCCGCGCTTCGACCGGGGCGCGGGGATTGTCCTCGGATTCGGCGGCTTCGCGGGCAGCCTCGGCCTGAAGCTGACGGCGACGGGCGCCGAACTCGGCCTCTCCCGTGTCGGCCCATGTGGCCAGGATGAGGGCGGCGTAGGGCGCGCGCCGCGGCGCGCCGGCCTGGGCGGCGGCGGCCTGAAGGCTGTCGGTGGGGCGCGACAGGCTGAGGCCCGAGGGACGCGTCATGCGCACCAGATCGCCCTGGACGGACACCCTCAGGTCGTCCGTGGCGGTTTCGATTCCCAGGCCCTGGGCGGTGGGCAGCAGCGTCAGGTCGACCAGACGGCGGCGCGAGCCCATGCTCTTGGCCGGGGCCAGGGCCGTGACGGCGGCGAAGCGGTCGCCCACCAGCGGATCGGTCAGCCAGACGGCGCGCCCGGCGCCGGCCAATTCGGCCACCAGGGCGGTGGGGCCGCTGTCCTCGTCGCGGCTCAGCAGGATACCGCCGGGCCCGCCGGCGGGGCCGCCGAGGGACACGGTCCAGGCCGCGCCCTCGCCGTTGGCGCTGAGGGTCAGGTTTTCGGGCGCCGCGATGCGCACGGCCACATAGTCAGGCCCGGCCGCCCATCGGACGCCCGTGGCGGGACCCAGGTCGCGGCCGGCCTCATCATTCAGGTCCAGACGCGCGGCATGGTCGAAGACGATCCAGACGGCCTCGCCCCGGCGGAACACTGCGGCGCCCACGGGGGCGGCCCATTCGAAGCGCAGCTGAAGACGGTCGGGGCCGGCGGTGACGGCCACGGGCACCACGCCCGAAGCCGGGACGGCGGGTGAGGGGGCGGCCGCAGGACCCTGTCCGGGCGCGTAGAGATTGATGAAGACGGCGCCGTCGGCGCGGCCGGTGATCGCCTGGGCGCCCTCAAGCAGGTGGATGACCACCTCGGTTCCGCCCTGGACGCCGCGCGTCTCGACGCGCTCGACCCCGGGGGGCGGATCGACCCGCAGGCGCGCGATGTCCGGCGCGGCCGTGGAGCCCACGCGGATGATGATCTGACGGTTCTCGCGGCGGATGCGGGCGCGCGCGCCGATCACGCCGGCGAACTCCACGCGGGTGAAGGTGTCATTGGCCCCGATACGGACGGCCACGGGCTCGAGCGCGGCGTCCTGGGCGGCGCTGGGCGCCATGGGGGCGAGCGCCATCGTCCCCGCGGCCGTCAGGGCCACGGTGGTCTTCAGCAATCCCTTGCGCGCGGCCTTTCCCGACATGGGGGCAAGGTGGACGAAAAGCCCTTTAATCGCGGTTAACGGATGGTGACCGGAGAGGCCTGGATCAGGCCTTCTTCTCAGGGGTCAGGTCCGGCCAGTCGGCCATGGTGCCGGTGCTTTTCGGCGGGTTCTCCGAACCGGTGAACACGCCTTGAAGTTTCGCTCCCGGCTTCAGGAAAACGATCACGTCCTCGTACTCGTACAGCACCACGCGCTGGGTGCTGTTGGCCAGGCGCACGGCCATGGTGGAGATCGGGGTGTCCAGGTCGTCGGCCATGGATGTCGTCCTTGGTTTGAAAGGGGTCAGGATTCGCGGGCCAGGGCTTGATCGCGCAGGGCCTCGTTCATGGTCTCGCACGCCAGGCGCAGGCTGCGGCGATGTTTCATGAACCAGCTCTCGCCGCGCATGCCGCCATAGATCTCGCCGTTGGTGACGATGCAGCTGCCACGCGCGATCTCGTCGATCAGCACATAGCGGGTCGAGGTGAACTGCCAGCCGCGTTTTTCAGCCCAGACCAGCTTGGAATAGGGAACCCAGTCGCCCAGGCGGGCCTGAACCCGGCGCTCGCCCAGTCCTTCGATGCGCTCGACCAGGCTGAGCGGGGCGCCGAAGCCGAGCGCACCCTCGGCCTCAACAAAGACGGGGTTCCAGTGTGGCCAACGCCCCAGGTCCGACAGCACCTCCCAGAGGGCGTCGGAGGTGGCGGGCACGCCGATCTTGTTCTCGACACGAAAATCCATGGGCGGGCTTTTACAGCATCATGCGGCGTGAGGAAGGCGTCACGACAGGTTCTGCTTGCCCTCGGGACCGGGCTGGGAGGCCGGACCTTCGACGGGGCGGCGGCTGCGGCCGGACGGGGCGGCTTTCAGGGGCGTGCTGACGAAGCACAGGATCAGGGCGGCGGCCAGCAGCACCGAATTGCCGATGAACGGCCCCGGTTCGGCCAGTTCGTACAGGGCCACGCCAATGACGGGCGGGGCCAGAAAGCTGAGCCCGGCCAGCGACATGATGAGCCCGGCGATGGAACCCTGCTCGTGGGGCTCCACGGCCAGGGACGACCCGGCGGTGAAGCCCGGGCGGGCGAAGCCGGCGCCCATGGAGACCACCGCGTAGCCCACGACCACGCCGAAGAAGCCGGGTGCGGCTATGCTCATGAGATTACCGACCAGGGCCAGGGCCGCGCCCCAGCGCATCAGCTCGCGCGGCTGCATCTTGAGCATGGGGATCAGGCCCCACTGCACCATCAGGGTGGCGGCGGCGCCGGACAGCATGGCGACGCCGATGAAGGACTGGGCCTCGCGTCCCGGCAGGCCCATCTCGTCGATGACGTGAAAACCCAGCACGGCGATATTCACCGCCTGGGCCCCCGTGACCAGCAGGCCGTAGATCAGGAAGTCGCGCACGCGCAGGTCCTTCCAGAGCCCCTTGCCGGCCGGGTCGCCGGGCCTGACCGGGTGGCGGACCACGTCGCCGCTGGGCAGGCGCTTCCACAGCAGGATCAGCACCACCAGGCCCATGAAGGCGAAGGCGTACATGGGGCCGGCCAGACCCACGAAGGGCAGGACGAAGAAGGGCGCCAGGGCCGGCCCGATGACGGTGCCCAGCCCCTGGGCCGAGGCCAGCATGGACATGGCGCGGGTGCGCGCACGACGCGAGGTGCGGTCCGCCACATAGGCCTGGGCGGCGATGGGGGCGGCGGAGCCCAGCAGGCCGTACACCGCCCGCGCGATGGCCATCAGCACGAAGGCCACCGGCGCCGACAGCCAGTGCACCAGCCCCAGAGTGGCCGCGATCCCGAAGCCCAGCATGGAGATGATGAAGCCGGTCAGGCCGATCATCATCACCCGCTTGCGCCCCCACCGGTCCGACAGGCGCGCCCAATAGGGCGAGGCCACGGTCCACAGCAGGGCCGAGAGGGCGAAGGCGAAGGCCACCAGGGTGTCGGCCAGACCGAACTCGCGCCCGATGGCGGGCAGCACCGACTGCAGCGCCATGTTGCCGGCGCCCGCCGTCAGGGTGACCGCGAACAGCAGGCCGAAGGCTTCGGACTTGAGCTTCATGGGCGTCGCCCCTGCGGCCCTTGCGCCGTCCGCCCGCCCGCGCCCATGATCGCGGGGCTGAACAGGAGGGACGGGAATGCGCGGACGGTACGGATCATGGACGGTCGGAATGCTGGCGGGGGCGGCGCTGGGCGCCCTTTCACTTCCTGCCTACGCCCAGTCGCCCATCTCCGCCAGTGAGGTGCGCGAACAGGCCGAGGCGATCCAGCCGCAGGTGGTGGCATGGCGCCGCCATCTGCACGCCAATCCCGAACTGGGCTTCGCCGAACACGATACGGCGGCCTATGTGGCCGAACACCTGCGCGGCCTCGGGCTGGAGGTGCGCACGGGCGTGGCGGCCACCGGGGTCATAGCGATCCTGCGCGGCGGCGCCGGAGACGGGCCGGTGGTGGCGCTGCGGGCCGACATGGACGCCCTGCCGGTGCGCGAGGCCACAGGCCTGCCCTTCGCCTCGACCGCCACGGGCGAGTACCAGGGCGCGACGGTGCCGGTGGCCCACGCCTGCGGCCACGACGCACACATGGCCATGCTGATGGGCGCGGCCCAGATCCTGGCCGGGATGAAGGAGCAACTGGCCGGAACCATCGTCTTCGTGTTCCAGCCCGCCGAGGAAGGGGCGCCTCCGGGCGAGCCCATGGGCGGCGCGGCGCGCATCCTGGCCGAGGGCGGTCTGGATGATCCGCGGCCCCAGGCCATCTTCGGCCTGCATGTGACGCCGGGCGAGGCGGGGACCCTGCGCTATCGGCCCCGGGGCTTCATGGCCGCGTCGGACCGCGTGGACATCACCCTGACCGGGGTCCAGACCCACGGGGCCTGGCCGTGGCGCGGCGTGGACGTGATCGCCGCCTCGGCCGGGATCATCAACACCATCAACACCCTGACGGCGCGCACGGTGGACCCGACCACCACGCCGACCGTTTTCACCATCGCCACCATGAACGCGGGCGTGCGCTACAATATCATCCCCGACACCGCGGCCCTGAGTGGCACCCTGCGGACCTTCGACGTGGCCCAGCGCGACGATCTGGTGGCGCGGGCCACCGCGGCGGTGGAGCATGTGGCTCACGCCCACGGCGCCGAGGCGGAGATGACCGTGTTCCAGAACGCGGCCCTTGTGTTCAACGACCCGGATCTGTCCGCCTGGCTGGCGCCGGTGCTGGAGGAGGTGGTGGGCGCCGAAGACCTGAACGCCGCCACGCCGCCGACCACCATCGCCGAGGACTTCTCCTACTATCAGCAGCAGATTCCGGGGGTGTTCTATCATCTGGGCGCCACGCCCGAGGGCGTCGACCCGGACGACTCGCCGCCCAACCACTCGCCGCTGTTCGACGTCAACGAAGCGGTGCTGCCGATCGGGGTGACCACCCATGTGATGAGCGCGGTGCGGTTCCTCGAGCGGGCGGACCAGGCCGACCTTCCAATCCGGGCGTCGCCGTCATAACGTCCCCGTGATCTCCGGGGACAGAATCGCATGGCTTTTCCGCATCGCAGGGCCGTCATCGGCGCCGGGCTGGCCGCTTCGGCGCTGGGCCTGAGCGCGTGCGGGCGGTCCGAGGCCCCGGTGGACGAACAGGGACGCGTGCGCCTGCGCTTCGCCACCGACTGGCGGGCCCAGGCCGAGCATGGCGGATTCTATCAGGCGCTGGCGTCGGGGGCCTACGGGGCGCGCAATCTGAACGTCCAGATCATCCAGGGCGGGCCGGGCGTGAACGTGCCCCAGCTGCTGGCGTCCGGGGCGGTGGAGTTGGGCATGGGGTCCAACAGCTTCATCCCGCTGAATCTGGTGGCCGAGGGCGCGCCGGTGAAGGCGGTGGCGGCCTATTTCCAGAAGGACCCGCAGGTGCTGATCGCGCACCCCGACCCGGCGCTGGAAGGCATCGCGGATCTGGCCGGGCGGCCGTTCCTGCTGGCCACCGCGTCGCGGGATGCGTTCTGGGTGTGGCTGAGGGCCCGGTACGGCTTCACCGACGACCAGGTGCGCACCTACACCTTCAACCCGGCCCCGTTCCTGGCCGACGAGCGGGCGGTGCAGCAGGGTTATCTGACCAGTGAGCCTTACACGATTGAGCAGGTCGGCGGGTTCGAGCCGCGGGTGTTCCTGCTGGCGGACGAGGGCTATCCCTCCTACGCCTGCATGGTGCTGGCGCCCAACGCCTTCGCCCGGGACAATGACGAGGCCCTGCGGGCCTTCATCGCCGCCTCGGCCGAGGGCTGGCACGACTATCTGAACGGCGACCCGGCCGAGGCCGACGCCCTGATCATGGCCGACAATCCGGAGATGACCGCCGAGGTGCTGGCCCAGGCCCGCGAGGCCCTGAGGGAAAACCAGATCGTGCAGGGCGGCGACGCGGCCATCATGGGCATCGGCGCCATGACCGAGGACCGCTGGCGCGACTTCTTCGCGGTGACGTCGGAGGCGGGGGTCTATCCCCAGGCCCTGGACTGGCGCGAGGCGTTCACCCTGGAGTACCTGCCGGGGCGGGGCTAGCGGGTCGCGCCCGGCTTCCAGAGCACGTCATCGGCCCCATTCGCATTGGCGCGGCGTCCGGCGACGAACAGCAGGTCCGACAGGCGATTCAGATAGATCACCGCCTCGGGGGTGACGGTCTGGCCGGACTCCACCAGCCGCACGGCCTCGCGCTCGGCGCGGCGGCAGACGGTGCGGGCCAAATGCAGATGGGTCGACAGGGGCGAGCCGCCCGGCAGGATGAAGCTGTCCAGCGGTTTCAGGGCGTCGTTGATCTCGTCGATCTCGCACTCCAGCCGCGCCACCTGGGACGCCACGATGCGCAGGGCTTCCCACCTGGGCGGCGGATCGTGGGGCGTGGCCAGGTCGGCGCCCAGATCGAACAGCTCGTTCTGGATGCGGGCCAGCTTGGCGTCGATGCGGTCGTGCTGGGCGGTGTGAAGGCGGCACAGGCCGATGACGGCGTTCAGTTCGTCCACCGCGCCGTAGGCCTCGACCCGCAGGTCCGACTTGGAGACCGGCTCACCGTTGGCCAGGCGGGTGGCCCCGTCATCGCCGGTCTTTGTGTAGATCTTGTTCAGCACGACCATGGGCGGGTCAGCCTCCGTTCTGGGACTTCCACCACATGCCCGCCACCAGCAGGATGATGGCGACAGCCTGAAGCGCCACACGCAGGCGCATCAGCTTGTTGGAATGGGATCGGGCGAACTCGCCGCCGCGATAGAGCGAATAGATGCCCATGAGCAGGGTTACGGCCACGGCGCCGATGGCCAGCAGGATCAGGATGTCGAACACGTTTTCCATGACCCGGTTCTACGCGCCCCCGTGACGACGCGCTAGCGACGCGACGCCGCGGAGGACTGGCGCACCGCCTCGAACTCGTCGCCCTCGGTCCATCCGGGCCAAAGGTCCGAGTTGGCCAGTTCGGCCCCCACATCAAATAGCAGCTGAACATTGGCGGCGGCCGCGCCCATGGTCCAGGTCTCGTCCCACTCGTCGGACGGCTGGTGATAGCGGTTCTGCACATAGTCGCGGCTGGCGTCGTTGTGGCCGGTGAAGTCCGCCGCCGCGAACAGGGCGGGCACGCCCCGGCGCGCCAGGGGGAAATGGTCAGAGCGGTAGAAGGCGCCGGCGTGGGGCGCGGGATCAGGGATGACCGTGCGGCCCGCGGCCTGGACATGGCGTTCGAGAATGGCGTCCAGCTCGCTCTTGCCCGGGCCGATGATGACCACCTGCGGGTCGATGTGGTCGCCAGGCAGGAAGGAGTCCATGTTGATGTTAGCCACCGTGGTCTCCAGCGGCGACAGCGGATTGACCGCATAATACTCGGCGCCCAGCAGGCCTGGCTCCTCAGCCGCCCAGGCCATGAAGACCACCGAGCGTTCCGGCGCCGGGCCTTCTGCGAACAGCCGGGCCAGCTCCAGCAGGGCGGCCAGGCCCGTCGCATTGTCCACCGCGCCGTTATAGATGTCGTCGCCGTCCGCATCGGGCGTGGCGCGGCCGAAGGCGTCCCAGTGGGCGCCGTAGATGATCGTCTCGTCCGGCCGCGCGGCGCCGTCCACGCGGGCCACCACGTTCTGCGTCTCGATGCGGTCCACGGTCTGGCGGAAGTCCACGGACAGGGTGACGCCGTCCAGCTCGACCGGCTGGAAGTCGCGCTGCTGGGCGGCGGCCTTGAGCGTGTTGAAATCCAGACCGGCCTGTTCCAGCAGGGCCTCGGCCTGTTCGCGCTGGATCCAGCCCTGGAAGGGCGCGCGGTCGGCGTTCGGGTCTTCGCGCACGATGTCCAGCTTGGGCGCGGGGGCGGAGTTCTGGAGCACGCTCCAGCCGTAGCCGGCGCCGGAATCCTCGTGGATCACCAGCACCCCGGCCGCGCCCTGACGCGCCGCCTCCTGGAATTTGTAGACCCAGCGGCCGTAGAAGGTCATGGCGTTCCCGTCGAACAGGCCCGCCGTGGGGTGATCCTCGGGGACCTCGAAGTCCGGGTCGTTGACCAGAACCACCATGATCTTGCCGGTCAGGTCGACGCCCTTGAAGTCGTCCCAGTCGCGCTCCGGCGCGCTGACGCCGTAGCCCACGAAGACCAGCGGGGCGTCGGTGACGGTGATGCGGGTCTCGGGCCGGTCGCTGCTGACCAGAATGTCGGGGCCGCGCTCAAGGGTGCGGGTCCAGCCGTCGGCGGCTGCGGTGATGGTGGCGGGGCCGTCCTGGGCCGTGCGGCTGAGGGGGACGGTCTGGATCCACTGGCCATCGGGGCCGCCGGGCTGCAGGCCGAGAGCCCGGAACTGCTCCACCAGATAGTCGACCGTGGGCTGCTCGCCGGGACCGGCGGGGCCGCGCCCCTGAAAATCGTCGGAGGCGAGAACCCGGACGTAGTCGTTCATGCGGGCGGCGTCGACCGCGATCTCGGGCCTTTCCGACGACTGGGCGCAGGCGGCCAGCAGGGCGGCGGAAAGTACGGGAAGGAGGGCGCGGCGCAGGGACATGAGGGACTCCGGTCCGGTCAGGGATCAGTCCCAAGGCTGCCTGCCGGGACCGGCGGAGTCGACCCCGGCGGCGGAATTCAGCCCAGCCAGTCCGCCGCGCCGAGGCCCGCCGCGCGGCCCGTGGCGAAGCAGCCCTGCAGAAGATAACCGCCGGTGGGGGCCTCCCAGTCCAGCATCTCGCCCGCCACGAAGACGCCGGGCAGGGCCGTCAGCATCAGGCGCTCGTCCACCGCGTCCCACGCGATCCCTCCGGCGGTGGAGATGGCCCGGTCCAGCCCCTGCACGCTGGTCAGGATCAGGGGCGCGGCCTTGATGAGCGAGGCGAGTGCGGCCGGGTCGTCTGCCGGGTTGGGGGGCAGGCCGTCGCCGGTTTCGCGCAGCAGGCCGATGGCGGCGGGCGACAGGCCGGCGGCCTTTCTCAGGTGGTTGGACAGGGACCGGGACCCGCGCGGGCGGGCCAGCCGGTCGGTCAGGGCCGCGAGGCTCAGATCCGGTTTCAGGTCGATGGTCAGGACGGCGCGGGCGTCGCGCTCCACGGCGTCGCGCAGGGGGGCGGACAGGGCGTAGACCGCCCCGCCCTCCAGCCCGTAGGCGGCGATCATGGCCTCGCCGCGCACGGTGCGGCCGTCGAAGGTGAAGGCGGCGCCCTTCAGCGGCTGGCCCGCGAACCGCTCAACGAAGGTCGGACTCCAGTCGGCCAGAAAGCCGCTGTTGGCCGGGCGGAAGGGGGTCACGGGCACGCCGCGCGCGCTCAGCCGGCCGGCCCAGTCGCCGGTCGACCCCAGACGTGGCCAGCTGGCGCCGCCCAGGGCGAGCACCACGGCGTCGGGGGCCTCGGCGCGTTCGCCGTCCGGCCCGGCGATGATCAGGCGGCCCTGGTCATCCCAGCCGCGCCAGTCCTGCCGCGTGCGGATCTCCACGCCCTGTTCGGCGAGGCGGGCCAGCCACGCGCGCAGCAGTGGCGAGGCCTTCATGGCGCGGGGGAAGATGCGGCCGCTGCTGCCGGTGAAGACCGGCTGGCCCAGCGCCTCGGCCCAGGCGGTCAGGGCGGCGGGCGGGAAGGCGTCGATGCCGGGCTGGAGCCGGGTGCGCGCGTCGCCGTAGCGGCCCATGAACGGGCCGATCGGTTCGGAGTGGGTGAGGTTCAGCCCGCCACGCCCGGCCATGAGGAATTTGCGCGCGACCGAGGGCATGCGCTCCAGCACCGTGACGGCGTGTCCACGTTGGGCCAGCGTTTCGGCGGCCATGAGGCCGGCGGGTCCGGCGCCGATGACGGTGACACGCGCCATGATCAGAAGGGGAAGACCAGCGGGATGACCAGACCGCCGACCACCCAGGTGATCAGGTTCATGGGCAGGCCCACCCGCACGAAGTCCATGTAACTGTAGCGGCCGATCTGGAAGACCAGCACATTGGTCTGGTAGCCGAACGGGGTGGCGAAGGCGGCGCTGGCGGCCATCATCACCGCGACGATGAAGGGCCGCGCGTCCACTCCCAGGCTGTCGGCGAGGGCCACGGCAAGCGGCGTCAGCAGCACCGCCACGGCGGCGTTGGACAGCACCTCGGTGCACAACAGGACGAAGCCGTAGAGCAGGAACAGGGCGCCCCATGGCCCCAGCGGCTGGATCAGGCCGATCAGCCCGCCGGTGACGGTGGAGGCCAGGCCCGTGACCTCGAACGACAGGCCCACCACCACCATGCCCGCGATCAGCAGCAGCACCTCGGGACGCAGGCCCCGGTAGGCCTCGTCGGCGTTGATGGTGCCCAGCAGGACCAGCAGAACGGCGCCGGCGAAGGCCGAGGCGGCGATGGGCGCCCAGCCCATGGCCGCGACGATCACCACGCCCACGAACACCCCCGCCGAGACCAAGGCGCGGGTCAGGTCCAGAGGCCTGTGCTTGGCGAACAGCTCGGAGTCGCCCACATAGACGACGCCCGAATCCGCCTGATCCTGATCGGCATCGTCGCTCTCGTCACCCGCGTGTTTGGCCAGGGTCCGGCCGCCCAGCAGGAACAGATAGGCCGCCCCGGCGGCGCCGATCACCAGGGCCACCGGGGTGATCTCGAAGATGCCGAAGCCGGGCTGGCCGGCGTTCCTGGCCATGTCGTTGACCAACAGGTTGGTGGACGTGCCGATCAGGGTGCAGGCCCCGCCCATGATGGTCAGGTAGGACAGGGGGATCAGATAGCGCTTGGGTGAATGCCCCAGCGACTGGGCCATGTCGCGCACCACCGGTGCGGCCAGCACCACGATGGGGGTGTTGTTCAGGAAGGCCGAGCCCGCGCCGCACAGGCCCATGGCCAGCCACAGGCCCAGGGCGCCAATTCGGCGGCACAGGATGACACCGCGCTGGATGACCCAGTCCAGAAGACCCGACAGCTCGATGGCGTAGGCGATGACGAACAGTGAGGCCAGGGTGATGATCGCCGGGCTGGCGAAGGCGCCCTGCACCTCCACCGGGCGGATCACGCCGGTGGCCAGCAGCGCCGCGGCGCCGGTCAGGGCCACCACGTCGGCGCGCACCTTGCCATGGATCAGGGCGGCCACGACGGCCGCCAGAATCACCAAGGCGAGCAGTTGATCGAAGGTCATGGGATCAGGACACAGACCCGAAGCCCCGCGTCAACACTCCGTTGCGTGATCACACTGTTGCAACGCCAAGTCTGTGCTAGGGTTCAGTCATGTCGAGCTCGCCATCCAATTCGAACCGCCTCCGGCTGATCCTGGCGGCGGTTGTGTTCGTGATGATTCTGGGGGCGGCGGGGGTCATGCTGCTGCGTGGCGACCCGACGCCGGACACCCCGGAGCCGACGCCCGAGCCGGAGACGGTCGAGCCGGTCCAGACCCCGACCATCCCCCTGCCGCCGCCGGCCCTGACGCGGGCCCAGCTGCTGGACATGGTCAACCGCGCCACCGCCGCCTATGCGACGGGCGAGGCGGCGCCGGCGAGCGAGGCCGAACTGGCCGGGCGCAATTTCCGAATCCGCATTCCCTTCGGCTGTTTCGGGCCGCGTCAGGCGGGCTCAGACGCCTGGGCCTGGTGGGAGTACGCCGACGAAGGCGCGACCATCCGCCTGTCGGCCCGGCCCGAGAACTGGACCGAGACCGGGTTCGTGGCCCAGCTGGGCGGGGGCCCCTATGACGCGGTCGAGGGCTTCTGGATTCCGCGCCCGTGGATGGCCGGGGACACCTGTCCGCCGATCCGGGTCGATCCGCTGGGCGGCGCCCCCGCCGCCTCGCCCCAGACCGTGGGCCTGGCGGCCTTCTTCGAAGCCGACAGTTCGCGGGTGGACCAGCGGGGCGGCCGGCCCTGGCAGGCCGCCGTCCGCGCCGCCGAGGGCGAGACCCTGGAGCGGCCCACGGGCTTCCACCTGATCGTCGAGGGGCGTCTGGGCGCCTTCGCCGACGGGCGGCCTGTACGGTGCCAGAGCGCGGGACCGGACCAGAGGCCCCTGTGCGTGGTCCGCATCCGCCGCGACTATGTGGCCTTCGCCCCCATCGGCTCGGACGAGATCATCCAGGAGTGGCGCAGCTGACGGTGGAACCTGTCCGAAGGCTGATCCTTTCCCTGACATGACATTGAAGCACCGCCACCGAGCGCGGCCATGAGCGTCGCCTTCACCCGCGAGGAGGATCTGGAGGCCACGGCCGCCGATCTTCCCGACCGCCCCGTTTCTCCCCACGCCAATCTGGTCACGGCTGACGGCCTGGCCATGATCGACGCCGAACTGGCCGCCGCCCGCGCCGCCTACGCCGCCGCCCAGGCCAAGGGCGACATCGAGGCGGACCGCACCGCCATGGCGCGGGCCACCCGCGACCTGCGCTACTGGTCCGCCCGGCGCGGCAATGCGCAGCTGGTGGAGACGATCCCGGAGGGCGCCGTGCGCTTCGGCGGCTCGGTGGCCATCGCGCGCGAGGACGGCCGGGTGCAGACCTGGCGCATCGTCGGAGAGGACGAGGCCGATCCGGCGAAGGGGTCGGTGTCCCACGTCTCGCCGCTGGCCCGGGCCCTGATGGGCAAGCGGGTCGGCGACATCGCGGTTGTGGCCGGCCAGGACGTTGAAATCACAGCGGTGGACTAGCGCGCTGACCCTGGTCGGATTTCGGACTCCAGCGCGAAAAAACAGGGTCTGAATTGTCTGAATAGTCTGAAATCGTCCTCCCTCCGGCCCGATGGTCACCCATTGTAGGCGGTCTGAAGGGGAGGGGGCGAAAACAGGCGATGGTCCGACCGTGTAAAGCTCACATCTTCTCGCCGGGGAGGCGGGCGGCCTGCGCCACCCAGTCGGCGAACTGCTCTTCATCAAGAGTCCCGTCCTCGGGGACATGCAGGTAGCGAATGTGCACCTGCTTCGACGCCACGGGGGGCAGAGGCTTGAGGTCGGCCCCCCTATGAAAGGCGATCTTTATGTAGCGGTCGAAGCAATGAAAGCTGAGGAACCAGGTCTCGCCGTCCATGCCGTAGAGGGGCGAATTCCACTTCACGGCCTTGCGAACATCGGGGACCGCCCCGGTGATGATCGCGTCGAGGCGGCGGCCCACATCGCTTTTCCAGCCCGGCATGGCGGCGATGTAGGCCTGGACCGGGGCGTCCCCATAGCCCTTGGGAATCTGCGGATTGCCGCCGGAGAGCAGGCGCGGTGACGGATCCGGCATGGTTCATCCTCCCGGCGTGATGACAGCCTAGCCCTTGTCGCTCCACACGGTCTTGTAGAGGTCGAAGCGGCGGTCGCGCAGATTGCGCACCGTGCCCTGGGCCTTGGCCCAAGCGAGGTCGGACAGGTCCAGATCGGCCACGGTCACCGTCTCCACATTCTCGGTCGCCTCGGCGGCGATGCCGTCGCGGGCGAAGGGGAAGTCGCACGGGGTCAGGATGCAGGACTGGGCGTACTGGATGTCCATGTTCTCGACGTTGGGCAGATTGCCCACATTGCCCGACAGGGTGACGTAGCACTGGTTCTCGATGGCCCGGGCCTGGCTGCAGTAGCGGACCCGCAGATAGCCCTGACGGTTGTCGGTGCAGAAGGGCACGAACAGCAGGCGCGCGCCCTCGTCCACCAGCCGTCGCGCCAGTTCGGGGAACTCGGAATCATAGCAGATCAGCACCCCGATCGGGCCGCAGTCGGTGGGGATGGCGTGGACCATGTCGCCGCCCTTGATGTTCCACCAGTGCCGCTCGTTGGGGGTGGGGTGAATCTTCTCCTGGGCGTGGACCGAGCCGTCGCGCAGGAAGACGTAGGCGACATTCTGGATCTCGCCGTCGTCGGTGCGGGTGGGATGCGAGCCGCCGATGATGTTGATGTTGTAGCTGATGGCCAGCTTGGACATCTCCTCCACGAACCGCGGCGTGTAGCGGGTCAGGGCCTCGATGGACTCCGCCGGGTTCAGCTTCTTCTCCTCCAGCGCCAGCAGCTGGAGGGTGAACAGCTCCGGGAACACCACGAAGTCCGATCGGTAGTCCGCCGTCACGTCGACGAAATATTCGACGTTGTGCATGAAGTCCTCGAACGAGGTCACCCGCCGCGCCTGGAACTGCACCGTGGCCACGCGCACGTTTTCCTTGGAGGCGAACACCGCGCCCTTGGCGCCGCGCTCTTCGGGGTAATAGGGATTGCGCCAGATCATGTGGGTGGCGTGGCCCATGGATTGGCGGTCGGCGGGCAGATAGTCCTTCAGCACCCCGATGGGCTCGAAGCCGGCCCGCAGGTGGAAGGCGACCACCGGGTCCTTGGCCTTTCGCGCCGTGACCGCATCCAGATAGTCCTCGGGCGAGGGGAAGGTCTTCTTCCTGCGGTCCAGCCCCGGCATGCGTCCGCCGAAGACGATGCCCTTCAGCTCCAGATGCTCGCACAGCTCCCGCCGGGCGTCGTACAGGCGCTGGCCGATGCGCAGGCGCCGCGCGTCCGGATCGACGCACACCTCCATGCCGTAAAGCCACTCGCCGTTGGGGTCATGGCGCGAGGCGTAGCCGCCGCCGGTGATCTCGTCCCAGGTGTGGGGCCCCATGGCGGTCTTCTCGTCGATCTGGAAGCCGGCGGCGTAGCCCACCAGGTCGCCCTCGTATTCGACGATGAACTGACCCTGGGGGAATGCGGCCACCTGGCCCTGCAGCATGCCGCGGGTGTAGCCGCTGTTGCCGTAGACGCGCTGGACCAGGTCGTAGATGCGCGGCACGTCCTTCAGGGTCGGATTGCGAATTTCGATGAGGGCGGTGCGAGCGGTTTTGGTCATGGGACTCCAGATGGGCGGCGTTCATTATCAGCCAGCTTAACCGTTCAGCGGCGGGTTGGATGCATCACCCCTCCCGTTGCGCTTCCACAGCGCCTATGTGAAGGCCATGACCGACCTTTCCCCCCGCGAAATCGTTTCCGAACTCGATCGTTTCATCGTGGGCCAGCACGACGCCAAGCGCGCCGTGGCCGTGGCCCTGCGCAACCGCTGGCGCCGCAAGCGCGCGCCCGAGGACATCCGCGACGAGATCACCCCCAAGAACATCCTGATGATCGGCCCCACGGGCGTGGGCAAGACCGAGATCGCCCGGCGTCTGGCCCGGCTGGCCGGCTCGCCCTTCCTGAAGGTGGAAGCCACCAAATTCACCGAGGTGGGCTATGTGGGCCGCGATGTGGACCAGATCATGCGCGATCTGGTGGAGGCCGCCCTGGTTATGGTGCGCGACGACCGCCGCGCGGGGGTGAAGGCCAAGGCCGAAGCCGCCGCCGAGGACCGCATCCTCGACGCCCTGGTGGGGCCGGGCTCGCAGCCGGCCACCCGCGACGCCTTCAAGAAGAAGCTGCGCGCGGGCGAGATGGACGACAAGGAGATCGAGCTGGCGCTGGCGGACACCACCTCGCCGTTCCAGAACATCGATCTGCCCGGCGGGGCGGGCATGGGGGTGCTGAACCTGTCCGAAATGCTGGGCAAGATGGGCGGCGGCAAGACCAAGCCCGTCAAGCTGAAGGTCCGCGACGCCTGGGCGCCCCTGATCACCGAGGAAAGCGACAAGCTGCTGGATCAGGACAGCCTGACCCGCGAGGCGGTGATGCTGGCCGAGAACGAGGGCATCGTCTTCCTGGACGAGATCGACAAGGTGGCGGCGAAGTCCGACCGCTCGGGCGCCGACGTCAGCCGCGAAGGAGTCCAGCGCGACCTGCTGCCCCTGATCGAGGGGACCACCGTTTCAACCAAATACGGGCCGGTGAAGTCCGACCACGTGCTGTTCATCGCCTCGGGCGCGTTCCATGTGGCCAAGCCCTCGGACCTGCTGCCCGAGCTGCAGGGGCGCCTGCCCATCCGGGTCGAGCTGAAGGCCCTGACCCGCGACGACTTCAAGCGCATCCTGACCGAGCCCGAGGCCAATCTGATCCGTCAGAACCAGGCCCTGCTGGCGGCCGAGGACGTGACCCTGGTGTTCACCGAGGACGCCGTCGAGGCCATGGCCGACGCGGCGGTGGCCGCCAACGGCGCGGTGGAGAACATCGGCGCGCGGCGTCTGGTCACCGTGATCGAACGGGTGCTGGAGGAGACCAGCTTCAAGGCGTCCGACCTGTCGGGCCAGACCCTGACCTTCGACGGCGAGATGGTGCGCGACAAGGTCGGCGATCTTGCGAAGAACGCCGACCTCAGTCGCTTCATTCTCTGATCGTCAGACGCTCTCGGGTTCGATCTCGTAGGTGGTCGAGCAATATTCGCAGGTGACGCGGATCTTGCCGTCCTCCTCGACCATTTCGGCGCGCTGGTCCTCGGGGAAGGACCGCAGCATGCCGGTGACGCGCTCGGGGGTGCATCGACAGACGGCGGCCAGCGGCAGGGGATCTTCCAGCCGCACGCCGTCCTCGTGGAACAGGCGGAACAGCAGGGTCTCGGCGCTGATGGTCGGATCGACCAGTTCGTCGTCGCCCAGGGTGGCGAACAGGGCGCGGGTGCGGTCCCACACCTCTTCGGTGGAGCCGCGGGCGTCGTCGCCGGCGATCAGCTGGATCATGGCCCCGCCCGCGCGCCAGCTTTCGCCGGCCGCGGTGATGACGCGGCCGACGCCGAGGTTGACGCGGGTCGGCACCTGTTCGGACTGGGCGAAATAGGTCTCGGCGCACAGGGCCAGGGTCTCGCCCTCGATGGGGGTGACGCCCTGGTGACGCGCCATGTGCTCACCCTGGTCCAGGGTCATGATGAAGACGCCGTCGCCCAGCAGGGACTTGGCGCCGGGCCGGGCGAAGCCCTTCGACGCCTCTGCCACCTCGTCGGGGTCGAAGCGGCAGTAGCCGCGCAGGGTCCCGGCGGTGTCGTAGTCGGCGACCACGTAGCGGACGGGGCCGTTTCCCTGGGCCTGGACGATCAGGCGACCCTGGAATTTCAGGCTGGAGCCCACCAGGGCGGCCAGGGCGCAGGCTTCGCCCAGCAGGGCGGCCACCGGCTCGGGATAGTCATGGGCCGACAGGATGGCGTCCACGGCCGGGCCCATTCGGACCAGACGGCCGCGCACGGGCCAGCCCTCGATCTGGAAGGCGGCGGCCAGGTCGTCTGGATGGGCGGAAAGGGGCGCGGCGGCGCTCACGGCGTCAAATCCTCTGGTTGTCGACGGACGGCGTCAGATAGTGTGTTCATGTCCTCATGATAAGAGGGCGGAACCCGCCGGTTGGGCGGGCCGTTCCGATTTCGACCCGTGCATCAAGGCCATCCATGTCCCGCAGACCCAAGCTGAAGCCCCTTTCGAAGCAGGCCATCGTCATCACCGGCGCCACCTCCGGCATCGGCCTGGCCACGGCCCGTAGGGCGGCGAAGGCGGGGGCCTGCGTGTTTCTGATCGCGCGAAGCGAGACCGATCTGAAGGCCCTGTGCGAGGAGATTCAGGCCGAGGGCGGGCGCTGCGCCTATGCGGTGGCGGACGTGGCGGACCATGACGCCCTGGCCGAGGCGGCCGAGAATTGCACCCGGCTGTTCGGCGGGTTCGACACCTGGGTGAACAATGCGGGGGTCTCCATCTACGGCCCCATCCGCGAGACGACGCTTGAGGACCACAAGCGGCTGTTCGACACCAACTACTGGGGCGTGGTGAACGGCTCGATCATAGCGGTGGAGCATCTGCGGGCCCGGCCCGGCGGCGGCGCGATCATCAATGTGGGCTCGACCCTGTCCGACGCGCCGTTCCCGGTGCAGGGGCTGTATGCGGCGTCCAAGCACGCGGTGAAGGGCTTCACCAACGCCCTGCGCATCGAGATGCTGCGCGAGGGGGCGCCGGTGAAGGTGTCGCTGGTCAAGCCCGCGGCGGTGGATACGCCCTATCCCCGACACGCCCGCAACCTGACCGGCGAGGCGGTGCGTAATCCCCAGCCGGTCTATGCCGGCCATGTGGTGGCCGAGGCCATCCTGCACTGCGCGACCCATTCGACGCGGGAAATCACGGTGGGCGGGAGCGCATCGGTCCTGGCTGCGTTCTATGCGATGTTCCCCGGTGTGGCGGAACCGCTGCTGGCGCGCTTCGGACCCTCGATGATGCGTGATCGGCGCGCCGATTATCAGACCTATGACGACGGGCTCTATGACCCGACGGAGGACGGTCTCTATGAAGAGGTTCATTATCCCATGGTTCGACAGTCCAGCCTTCTGGCCCAGGCCCGCATGCACCCCGGCATCACCGGAGGCGGGCTGGCCCTGATCGCCCTGGCCGGCGTCGCGGCCGTGCTTCTGACCCAGCGCAGCGGCCCGACCCGCTATGAGCGCCTGCGCGCGCGGGTCGATCCGCGCAACTGGCGCCGCCAGCCCAGCATGGGCGATCGCCTGGGCCGCTGGACCGACCGGGTGCGCGACGACGCCGAGGACTGGAGCGGACGCGCCGCCAAGGACGCCCGACGCTGGTTCGATCGCGCCGCCGACGCCTTCCCCGCCGAAGAGATCGAGGCCGGGGCCCGCAAGACCGGGCGCATGGCCCGGGACGGCGCGGTGCGCACCGGCCGCTTCGCCAAGGACCACGCCCGCGAGGGCGGGGCGCTTCTGGCGCTGGCCACCATCGCGGCCGCCGTGGGCGCCGCGGCGCTGGAGCACCACCGCGCGCAGGACCGCTGAGCGCTCGCTAGAGAAAAAATGCCCCGGACTCGCCTGAAATAGGGGCGTCCGTGCATTGCTGCACCCGCGAAGGGGCGGCTAAAGAAACGGAATGAACGCTTCGCCGTCTTCCGCTTCCGCAGCCGCCCCTTTCGTCGTGCTGGATTTCGACTCCACCCTGGTCAAGGTGGAGACGCTGGATGCGCTGGCCGACATGGTGCTGAGCGAATCCGTGGAGGCCGACGCCATCCGCACCCGGGTGGCGCGGCTGACCGACCAGGCCATGGCCGGGGACATCGACTTCGGCGAGGCGCTGAAGCGGCGGCTGGAGCTGCTGCAGCTGACGCGAACCCATGTGGAGGCGCTGGCCGACCGCATCCTGGGCGAACTGACGCCATCGGTGCGCCGCAACGGGCGCTTCTTCGCCGAGAACGCGGATCGCATCATCATCGTCTCGGGCGGGTTCCGCGAGGTCATCGCCCCGGTGGCCGCCGAGCTGGGCGTAGCGCCCGAGCGGGTGCTGGCCAACGACCTGATCTATGACGACGAGGGCCGGGTCACCGGCGTGGACGAGGCCAACCCGCTGTCGCGCGAGGGGGGCAAGGCAGAGGCGCTGAAGGCGCTGAACCTGCCGGGGCCGGTGATCCTGATCGGCGACGGCTGGAACGACGCGGTGATGAAGCAGGCCGGGGTCGTGGACCGGTTCTACGCCTTCACGGAAGTCGTGCGGCGCGAGCCGGTGGTGGCGGCGGCGGACGCCGAGGCGCGCTCGCTGGACGAGGTGCTGCACGCCGAGGGCCTGAGCGGGCGCTGGTCGTTTCCGCGCAGCCGCATGAAGATCCTGCTGCTGGAGAACATCCACCCCCTGGCCGTGCAGCGGCTGCGTGAGGAGGGATACTCGGTCGAGACCCTCAAGGGGGCGCTGGACGAGGACGCCCTGATCGAGCGGATCAGGGGCGTGCATGTGCTGGGCGTGCGCTCCAAGACCAATGTGTCGGCGCGGGTGCTGGAGGCGGCGGACAAGCTGATGGCCGTGGCGGCCTTCTGCATCGGCACCAACCAGATCGATCTGGAGGCGGCGGCCGACCGGGGCGTGGCGGCGTTCAACGCGCCCTATTCAAACACCCGCTCGGTGGTGGAGCTGGCCATCGGGCTTACGGTCACCCTTATGCGCGACGTGGTCGACAAGTCCGCCGCCATGCACCGGGGCGCGTGGAACAAGTCGGCGACGGGCTCTCGCGAGCTGCGCGGCAAGACTCTGGGCATCGTGGGCTACGGCGCCATCGGCTCGCAGCTGTCGGTGCTGGCCGAGGCCCTGGGCATGAGGGTGGTGTTCTACGACGTGGTCGAGCGGCTGGCGCTGGGCAATGCGCGGCGGCTGCGGTCGCTGGACGCCCTGCTGGCCGAGGCGGACGTGGTCAGCCTGCATGTGGACGGGCGCCAGTCGAACACCAATCTGATGGGGCCGCAGCAGTTCGCGCGCATGAAGCCGGGCGCCCTGCTGCTGAACCTGTCGCGGGGGCACGTGGTGGATATCGGGGCGCTGGCCCAGGCGCTGGGCTCGGGCCGGGTGGCCGGGGCGGCGGTGGACGTGTTCCCCGAGGAGCCGCGCACCAATGACGACCCGTTCGATAGTCCGCTGATGGGGCTGAAGAACGTCATTCTGACGCCGCACATCGGCGGCTCGACCGAGGAGGCCCAGGAAGCCATCGCCGACTTCGCCGCCGAGCGGGTGCTGGGCTATCTGAACCGGGGCGACACCACATTCAGCGTCAACCTGCCCAACGTCCAGCTGGCCGACGTCACGGGCGGGCACCGGCTGCTGCACATCCACCGCAATCAGGCAGGCGTGCTGGCGGCCATCAACCGGGTGCTGGCGGACGCGGGGCTGAACATCCTGGCCCAGCACCTGAAGACTGACGAGCACACCGGCTATGTGATCGCCGACGTGGACCGGGATTACGACCGCGCTCTGCTGGCCGACCTGAAGGCCATTCCCGGCACCCTGCGGTTCCGGATTCTGCACTGAAGCTTCCCTAGCGGCATCTTGCGTCCTCCGCTGAGCGGCGCACACTGCCGTTAACGACCGCACACTGACGGTCGAGGGAGGAAGATCATGTCTCGTCAAACCGTTTCGGCGGCCGCGCTCGCCGCTGTTCTGGGCGCCGTGATGCTGGCGCCGTCGCAGGCGCAAGCCCAGTCCTATGACCGTCTGGTCGTGTTCGGCGACAGCCTGAGCGACAACGGCAACCTGTTCGGCTTCACCGGCGGGACGCAGCCCCCGGCGGCGTTCTACTGGCAGGGGCGGTTCTCGAACGGACGCGTTTTCACCGAGCTGCTGGGCTTTGACGCCACGGGCTTCGGCACGACCGCGGGCAGCGTCAACTACGCCTTTGGCGGCGCGCGCACCGACGCGGCCATGAGCCCGCCGGGCATGCAGGTCCAGCTTCAGGCCTATCTGGCCAACGGCGGGACGTTCGGCTCGGGCGACCTGGTCAGCGTGCTGGGCGGCGCCAACAACATCTTCCAGGCTCTGGGAATGATCAGCACGGTGCCGATGGCCGATCCGCTCGGCTATCTGACGCTGGAATCCATCGACGCGGCAAACGAGATCACCGGGCTGGTGAACGCCATCGCCGGCGCGGGCGCGGGGACGGTGCTGGTCTCGAACCTGCCCAGCCTGGCCGCCACGCCCCAGTTCCGGGGCGGCCCGGCCCAGAATCTGTCGGGGGGCGCGACATCGACCTTCAACGCGGCCCTGAGGCAGGGGCTGTTCACCGCCGCCGCCGCCAACGCGAACAGCAACATCATCCTGATGGATCTGGAGACGGCCTCGGCCTTCTTCGCGGCCAATCCGGGCCTGTTCGGCGTGACCAACGCCACCGACGCCTGCTTCAACCAGACCACCTTCACGGTCTGCGCCAATCCGGACAGCTACTTCTATTTTGACGGGGTCCACCCGACGGCGACGGGGCACCGCGCCCTGGCCAATCTGGCGCTGGACTACATGTACTACGGCGACGCGGGGGCCCAGACCACGGTGCTGGGCGAGACCGCCTTCCGTCACCGCGAGCGGGCGATGGAGGACGGCTCGGCCCGCCTGTCCGGCCGCGAGGGCTGGGTCGAGGGCTCCGGCGGGGTCACCGCCGGGGTCGTCTATGACCAGACCGAATTCGACGCCCGGGGCGCCGTCGCCTCGGCGGAGACCGAGACCTGGGGCGCGCGCTTCCAGCTGGAGGCCGCGCCGTCGTCCAGCTGGCGCTTCGGTCTGGGCGTGGGCTTCGACCAGGGCGACCTGACCGCCGGCCGCCTGGCGGCGGACATCGAAACCGTCAGCGGCGACCTGTGGGCGGGCTGGCGCTCGGGCAATGTGTTCGTCAACGGCGTGGTCGGCGTCTCCAGCGACCGGTTCGACGACATCACCCGCCTGACCGCCCTGACCCCTGTGGTCCACACGGGCAAGACCCGGGCCGTGACCACCGGCGCCCGCCTGCAGGCGGGGACCTGGATGGAGATGGGCGGCCTCGCCCTGTCGCCGCGCGCGGCCCTGGCCTGGGTCAGCGCGGATCTGGACGGCTATGTGGAGCAGGGCCCCGCCGCCCGCCACGACATCGCCGACCGCACGGTGGAGGGCGTCACGGCCGAGGTGGCCCTGCGGCTGGAAGGGGGCGGCCCGGCCTTCGGATTCTACGCCGAGGGCGGCTATCGCGATCTGATCAACGACGACGCCGATCCGGTGACGGTCGGCCTGGCCGCCAATCCGGCCCAGGCCCTGTCCACGGCCTTCGACAATCCGCTGTCCCAGCAGGCCATGGTCAATCTGGGAATCACCGCGCGCCTGGGCGAGCGGATGAACCTGGACATCGGCTATCGCGGCCGGTTCGCGGAGGCGGCCGACAGCCACGTGGGGGCGATTACTCTCAGCCTGCCGTTCTGATCGCGCAGGATTGAAGGACAGACGGCGGAGGGCTTCGCGCTCTCCGCCGTTTTTCTGTGAGGGCGCCAAAAGGTTGCGCCAGTGCGGCGGTCTGTCGCACCCGGCGCCCATAAATGGCCCCATCGGCCCCGCACAACGCCCCCTCGATCAGGTCGCCGGCCTCCTGATCGGAGGTTTCGGGTCTCTCGGAGACCCGCGCGGCGATCTTTCCATCGAGCTTTCACGAGCTTGTCACGCCGCCGACGGAGCCGCCGCTTGCGACGACTATTGCCGACTGCGAGGTCTTTCCTCACCCATTCCGGCCAGACCCTGGGTCTGGCGGCCGTCGCCGTGATGGCCATGGCCGCCGCGCCCCAGGCCATGTACGTGGCCGTGGAGGTTGAGAAGCCCGTGGCCGAGCGCCCGATGGCGCCGCCCGTCATCGCCGAGGTGAAGGACATGGGCCCGCCCGTGCGGATCATCGCCTTCGACCTGCCGATAAAGAGCCATCCCATTAATTCGCGCTTCGGAACCCGCCGTCTGGCGGGCGAGCCCGGCGCGCGTCATCACGCCGGAGTCGACATCGCCGCGCCCACGGGCACGCCGGTGCTGGCCACGTCCGAGGGCGTGGTCACGGCCGTGGGCTATGACCGGGCGGGCTACGGCCGCTATGTGGAGGTGCGTCACCCCAACGGCCTGCGCAGCTTTTACGCCCACATGAGCGCCGTGGACGTGCAGACCGGCGCCGAGGTGGCGGCGGGCCAGGTCGTCGGCAAGGTGGGCTCCACCGGCTACTCCACCGGACCTCACCTGCATTTCGAGATCCGCCGGGGCGGCGCGCGCCTGAACCCCGCCAACTATCTGGGCCGCGAGTTCGCGGTGCGCATCCCGGGCGACCACGCGCGGGGCTAGGCCGCCGCAGCACCTCCGCGAGCGCCCATCCCCAGGCTCAGGTGGCGCGCTGCGAAGGTCGCGACCGCCATCACCGCCAGCGACAGGGCCGTGAACCAGATCGGGTGGGGCATCAGGACCACCAGGGCGATCACGGACGCCATCATCAGCCCGCCCACGATCAGCGCCGCCCAGTCGACCCGCGCCAGACGCGCGGCCGTCAGGGCGCCCAGAAAGGTGGCGACGCCATAGCCGACGATGACCGCAGCCAGGGTCGGCGCGCCGGGCGCCACGTCCAGCCGCGTGGGCGGCGGCGGCATCAGATAGTGGGCGGTCATCTCCCACAGGCTGGTGATGACGACGGCCAGCACGACCCCCGCCAGCGTCCCCAGAATTCGTCGCAGCACATCCGTCTCCCTGAAAGCCCCGTTCGACAATCCGCCGCCGCGCAAGTCCCGTCAACGGCCACGGTTGGCGGGCGACGGGGAAGCGGGTTAGTCATGGTGTTCGCGAACAGGGGAGGCGGCATGGGTCCGGCGCTCGCACTTACGGATGTCAGCAAGCGGTACGGCGCCTTTCAGGCCGTGCGCGATCTGAGCTTTCAGGTTCCCAAGGGGTCCATCTGCGGTTTTCTGGGGCCGAACGGGGCGGGCAAGACCTCGACCATCCGCATGATCCTGGGCCTGACCCCGGCCACCTCGGGGCGCGTGGAAATCCTGGGAGCGAACGACGGCCGCAAGGTGCGCGACCGCATCGGCTTCCTGCCCGAGGAGCGCGGCCTGTACCGCAAGATGACGCCGGTGGACGCCATCGCCTTCTTCGCCGGGCTGAAGGGCGTGCCGCTGGGCGAGGGGCGCCGCCGGGCCCGGGTCATGCTGGAGGCCCAGGGGCTGGGCGAGGCGTCGAACAAGAAGATGAAGGACCTGTCCAAGGGCATGGCCCAGAAGGTCCAGTTGATCGCCGCCCTGGCCCACGAGCCGGAGTTCGTGATTCTGGACGAGCCGTTCTCGGGGCTGGACCCCATGAACCAGCAGGGGCTTGAGGTCATGATCCGGGACATCGCGTCGAAGGGCGCCACGGTGCTGTTCTCGACCCATGTGATGCAGCACGCCGAGCGGCTGTGCGACAAGGTGGTCCTGATCGCGGGCGGGCAGAAGGCGTTCGAGGGCACGGTGGATGAGGCGCGGGCCACGGCGCCGCGCTTCCTCGAGCTGGAAGGCGCCATCGCGCCGGAGGCCGTGGCGGCCCTGCCGGGGGTGGTCTCGGTGGAGAGCGAGGATCTGGGCGAAACGCGCCGCATCCGGGCGACGATGGCGGCCGGCGGCGCGGGCCAGGAGGCGCTGAAGGCGGCCTTCGTCCAGGGCCTGGATGTGCGCACCTTCCAGATGCGCGAGCCCAGCCTGCACGACGCCTTCATCGGCCTGACCGGGGCGGACCCGGATCAGGATCAGGGTCACCGGACCGAGGAGGCCGCCCGATGAAACGCGCCCTGTTGATCGCCCGCCGCGAATATCTGGCCTACGCCCGCACGGTCGGGTTCTGGCTATCGCTGCTGGCCCTGCCGTTCTTCGCCGTTCTGGGCGGCTCCGTGCCCTTTCTGATGGAGCGGTCCGAACCGATCAGCCAGGTGGTGCTGGTGGAGGCCCCCGGCGAGGGGCCGTCCCTGACCGCCGCCGTGCGCGCCGCCATGGACCGTGCGGTCCTGGGCCGGCAGGCGCAGGCCCTGCGCGCAGCAGCCCGGATCGAGGCCGGGCCCGAAGCGGCCGACGGCGTGCGGGATGTGGCGGAGCGTGAGGGCTATGAGGCCGGACTGGCGGAGCTCAGGCGCGTCGCGCCGCAGGCGGCCGCAGGCTTCAGCACGCCGCGCGAACGCATCCGCATCATCGACCCGACGCCCGCAGACCTGACCGAGCTGGCGTCTGCGCCGGATCCCGCGGCCGTGCTGGCCCCGTGGTTCGAGGGGGAGCGCCTGCCGGGCGAGGTGCAGCTGGATTCGGCGGTGATTCTGAACCGGGCCGACGGCGCGCCTTCGGCGGTGGTGTGGTCGCGCCGGGCCACCGACGACACGGTGGAGGACGCGGTGCGGGCCGCCCTGGTCGAGGTCAACCGGCGCGAGGCTCTGACCGGCGCGGGCCTGGCCGACACGGTGGTGGACGATGTGCAGCGGTTCCGGCCGCAGGTGCAGATGTTCTCGCCCGCCAGCGTCAGCGGCGGGGAGGTGTCCCTGCGCGACCGCCTGCCGGGCATCATCGGCCTCGCCCTGGGCTTCCTGTTGTGGTCGCTGGTGGTGACCGGCGCCTCCATGCTGATGAACAGCGTCATGGAGGAGAAGGCCAACAAGGTGATGGAGGTGCTGATGTCGTCGGCCTCCTCCGCCGAGATCCTGGCGGGCAAGGTGCTGGGGGTGGCCGCCCTGACCGGGACGGTGCTGCTGGCCTGGGGCGCCATGGGCGCGGCCGGGTTCGCGGCCCTGATTCCCGAGATCGGCGCGGACGTGGCCGCAGTGCTGATGAAGGACGGTCTGCTGCTGTATCTGTTCGCCTATCTGGCGGGCGGCTATCTGATGTACGCGGTGATGTTCGCGGCCATCGGCGCCTTCTGCGAGACGCCGCGCGAGGCCCAGACCCTGATCGGGCCGATCATGATGATCCTGATCGTGCCGCTGCTGGTCATGCAGATGGCCATGCGCAACCCGGACGCCATGCTGGTCAAGGTGCTGTCGTGGGTGCCCCTGTTCACCCCGTTCCTGATGAGCGCGCGGGCGCCGTCCGGTCCGCCCCTGGTCGAGATCATCGGCACCATGGCCGGCATGCTGGTGACCGTGGTGGTGATCACCTGGCTGGCGGGCCGCGCCTTCCGCGCAGGGGCCCTGTCGGGGGTCAAGCTGGAGTGGAAGAGCCTGGGCCGGGTTCTGAAGCGGGAGGGGTGATCCCCGTTCCCCGACGTGAAAAAGCCGCCCCGGCGAACCGGGGCGGCCTGATCGTTTCGGTCGTCGTTCGGCCTTAGCGGCGCGGCGGCGGCGCGGGCAGCAGACCCTCGCGCTGGGCGCGCTTGCGGGCCAGCTTGCGGGCGCGGCGAACAGCCTCGGCCTTTTGACGGGCGCGCTTTTCCGACGGCTTTTCGTAATGCACGTGGCGCTTCATCTCACGGAAGCTGCCTTCGCGCTGCATCTTCTTCTTCAGCGCCTTGAGCGCCTGATCGACATTGTTGTCGCGAACGAAAATCTGAACCAGGGGTATCTCTCCTTTGGCCGCCCGCCGCGTCCTTATCCAAGGGAGACGGGCGAACAAAAAACAATTTCTCGCGGAAGGCGGGCTCCCGCAAGGAAGGCGTGCGGATACACGAACGGTTTGAGCCTGTCTAGGTTTCCGGTCCAAAGGACGCAGATTGTGATGCAGGCTCGCCACGCGCGCGGCCCGGGCGTAATCTACTGGCATGAACACGAGCACGGAACCCGACTGGGCTGACCGCATGGAGCAGGCGGTGCTGGACGCCGCCGTGGAGCGCGCGGAGGCGCTGGGCTGGAACCGCCGCCTGGTGCGGGCGGCCTGCGAGGCCAATAGCCTGTCGCGGGGGGACGAGGAGCTGTTGCTGCCCAACGGACCGCGCGATCTGGCGGCCCTGCTGTCGCGCCGCCATGACGCTCGCGCGCTGGACGGCCTGTCGTCCGAAGGCCTGAAGATCCGCGAGCGCATCTTCGCCGGAATCTCGGCCCGCATGGAGGCCGGGGCGGCGGATCTGGAGGCCACGAAACGGTGCGCCGGCTTCCTGGCCCTGCCCACCAACGCCGATCTGGGGCTGGAGCTGGCGTGGGAGAGCGCGGACCGAATCTGGCGCTGGGCCGGCGACACGGCCACGGACGAGAATCACTACTCCAAGCGCATGATCCTGTCGGGCATCCTGATCCCGGCCCTGACGATGCGATGGTTCGACGGCCGCGAGGCCGCCGAAGCCTTCGTCCAGCGCCGCATCGACAATGTGATGACCTTCGAAAAGTGGAAAGCCGGCAAGGACTTCGACGCTCCGCTGCGCAAGGCCACCGAATGGCTGGGGCGGATGCGGTATCGGGGGTAGCGGCGGGGTAGTCGGGGCGCTTCACTGGTCACCGTAGCTCACCGGTTGAGACCACCACCCGTTCAGTCGTCGTGAGACTCAATGGTCCAATTGCCATCAACCCGTTCGGAGAGATGTCCCCGTGGCGTCTTCAACATCACGTTGGCGATTTCGGGGGAGCGGTCGATGATGTGGTGCAGGTGAACCGGCCGAACAGACGAGCCGTCCGTAGAATGGTCAGGTTGTCCGCATGTTAGTTGCCACATCCCATCGGCATGATGAACGATCAAGTCCACCTCGTGGTCGAGTGCGAGCACATGGTCGCAGACGAGAACTAGCGGGGAATCCTCGTCTGACATTTCGCGTTCTCGACTAAATCTGGCTTGCATCCTTGAGAGCGATTTTCCCAACTTTGCGGTCGTTCAGTTGCCTGATCCAGGAGGAAAGATCAGAGCCCCCGCACCCTGTTCACATGCCCCATCTTCCGGCCCGGACGCGCCTCGCCTTTCCCGTACAGATGCAGCCGCGCGGCGGGGTCGGCGGACAGGGCGGGCCAGTCGAGGACGTCCTCGCCCAACAGGTTGGTCATCTCCACCCGGGCAACGGCGTCGGTTGATCCCAGCGGCCAGCCGGCGATGGCGCGGATGTGCTGCTCGAACTGGTCGCAGAGACAGCCGTCCTGGGTCCAGTGGCCGGTGTTGTGCACCCGGGGCGCGATCTCGTTGACCAGCAGGGTTCCGTCCGCCAGCTCGAACAGCTCCACGCCGATGACGCCCACATAGGCCAGGCCGTCCAGGATGGCCTCGGCGATCTCTCGGGCGCGGGCGGCGGTGTCGGGGCGCACCTCGGCGGGGGCGAGGGTGGTGCGCAGGATGCCGTCGGCGTGGCGGTTCTCGCCCAGCGGATAGACGGCGATCTCGCCCTCCAGCCCGCGCGCGGCGATGATCGACAGCTCGCGCACGAAGTCGGCTTTCGCCTCAAGGATGGCGGGGGCGCGGCCGATGGCTTCGAAGGCGGCCTCCGCCTCGTCGGCCGAGCGCACCCACGCCTGGCCCTTGCCGTCATAGCCCTCGCGCCGGGTCTTGAGCAGAGCGGGCAGGCCGATGCGGGGCAGGGCGGCGGTGATGTCGTCTGCGGAATCGATGGAGGCGAAGTCCACCGTCGCGGCGCCCACCGCATTGAGGAAGGCCTTTTCGGCCGAGCGGTCCTGCGCCACCGCCAGCGCCGTGGGGCCGGGCGCCACCGCCGCGCCGTTGACGGCCAGCAGGTCCACGGCCGCCGAGGGCACGTTCTCGAACTCGAAAGTCACCACGTCGGACAGCCGGCCCAGCGCCTCCAGCGCGTCGGGGTCGTCGAAGGGGGCGGTGATCTGCTGGCGCGACACCCGGCCCGCCGGGCTTTCGGCCTGGGGGTCCAGAATCACCACGTCGAAGCCCAGCCGCGAGGCCGCCTGCGACAGCATCCGGCCGAGCTGGCCGCCGCCGAGAATGCCGATGCTGGAGCCGGGAGCGAGGGGGAACTGCGCCATCAGTCCTCGACGGTCTCCGCGACCGAGGCGGTCAGGTCCGCGCGCCATGTGGCCAGCCGTCCGGCCAGGGCCTCGTCCGACAGGGCCAGGATCTGGGCGGCCAGCAGGCCGGCGTTTGTGGCGCCCGCCTCGCCGATGGCGAGCGTCCCCACCGGCACGCCGCCGGGCATCTGGACGATGGAGAGCAGGGAATCGAGCCCCTTGAGCGCCCTGGACTTCACCGGCACGCCCAGCACCGGTAGCTCGGTCATGGAGGCGACCATGCCAGGCAGGTGGGCCGCGCCGCCCGCGCCCGCGATGATGACCTTGAAGCCCTCGCCCCTGGCGCCGCGCGAGAAGGCGACCAGCCGGTCGGGGGTGCGGTGGGCCGAGACGACACGCGCCTCCCAGGCGACCTCAAGGGCGTCCAGCGCGTCGGCGGCGCACTTCAGGGTGGGCCAGTCCGAACGGCTGCCCATCACGATGGCGACCAGGGGCGTAGAGCGGTCCATGAACCCTCCGACGTCAAGGAAAGAGCGGGCTTATAGGACCGGCGTTGCGTGAGCAACCGGGTGCGGTAGCATCGGCTCCGTAAACGGGGGTGAGTCGCGCCCCCGGCGGGAGTTCGGGAGTGTCCGACGGTGGTCAGGGTCCGGTGAGCGGCGCGCTCGCAATCGACCTGGAAGGCGAGCTCCGGCGTCTGCGCGCGGAGGTCGAGGCCCTGCGCGCCCGGGCCGAGGCGGCCGAGGCGGCGGCGGACCACGATGTGCTGACCCCCGCCCTGAACCGGCGCGGGTTCATGGAGGCGCTGCACCGCGCCCTGGCCTATTGCCGCCGCCATGATGTGCCGGCGGTGCTGCTCTATCTGGATCTGGACGGGTTCAAGGGGGTCAATGACACCCTGGGCCACCCCGCCGGGGATGCGGCGCTGAAGCGCGTGGCCGAGCTGATGCTGGCCAACCTGCGGGAAAGCGACGCCGTGGGCCGTCTGGGCGGGGACGAGTTCGCCCTGCTGCTGCTGAACGCCGGGGCCGAGGAAGGCCGCGACAAGGCCCGCCGCCTGCTGGAGGCCCTCAACGCCGACGGCTTCGAGTGGGAGGGCGAGCGGGTGCCGCTGGGCGGGTCGTTCGGCGTGCGCGCCTATGCCGGCCAGCCCGACGCCGAAACCTGGCTGGCCGAAGCCGACGCCGCCATGTGGGTGAAGAAGAAGAGCCGCTAGACCCGCCCGGACCCCACGCCGCAGCGCGGAACGCCCCGATAACCGCTACGTTGGCTGACCGTGACCCATTCCTCCTCCCGCCCGCGCGGCCGATCGCGCCGTTCCGTTCTGACCAGCCTGGGCCTGCTCGGCGTGGGCGGGGCGGCGGCGTGGTGGGCGCGGGAGAACCTTTTCTGGCCCGGGCCGGGCGCCACCTTCGCCGAGGACGGGACCAGCGGCTGGCTGGCCTTCGCCACGGACCATCGCCTGTTCGTCTCCGCCCGGGCCATGATCGACGGCGTGGCCGTGGACGCCCTGATCGACAGCGGGGCCCAGCGGTCCGTGGTGGACGCCACCCTGGCCGAGGAACTGGATCTGCCGCGCCGCCTCAGCCCGCCCCAGATCGCCTATGGCCTGGGCGGCGGGGCGCAACTGGGCCATGCGGTCAATGCGGACGTGCGGCTGGGCTGGATGACCCTGAAGGGGCTGACGGCGGGGGTGCTGGACCTGGGCCCGCTGGCGTCCAGCGGTCTGAACACCCGGTTGATCCTCGGCTATGACGTGCTGAGCCGCATGGCGCTGGACATCGATTTTCCGCGCCGCCGCCTGCGTTTCGGCCGCGATGAGGCGACGGTGGCGCCGCCCGGAGCGCAGGCTCTGCCCGCCACGCGCGAGGGCCGCTCCCTGATGACCCAGGTGTCGGTGGAGGGCGCGGTGCTGGACGCGGTGGTGGACACCGGCGCCTCGCCCGCCCTGAGCCTGAACATGGAGACGGCCACGGCCGCCGGGCTGCTGGACGGGCGGCTGGCGCGCGAGGCGTCCAGCATCGTTCTGGGCGGCGTGCTGGCGGGCCAGGTGGTGACGGCCCGCACCCTGACCCTGGGCGAACGTCTCTATGAGGACGTGGAAGTCCACGCCTATCCGCGCAGCGCCCTGCCGGGGGTGCCGGCGGTGCTGGCGGGCATGGGCCTGTTCCGCGACGACCGGCTGATCCTGGACATGGGCGCCGGGCGGATGCTGGTGGATTGAGCCGGGAACGGCTTGGCGAAAGGCGCCTTATGATCACGCCATGCCGCCGTCAGCCCTGAAACCCGAAGCCCTGCTGCGCCCCACGCCGAGAGGCCTGTGGTGCGAGCCGGGCGATTTCTACATCGACCCGCCGGGGCCCGTGGACCGGGCCGTGATCACCCACGGCCATGCGGACCATGCCCGGGCCGGGCACGGCTCGGTGCTGGCGACCCCCGAGACCCTGGCCATCATGGGCGAGCGCTACGGCAAGGATTTCGCGGGCCGGACCCAGGGCCTGGCCTATGGCGAGACCACCGAGGTCAACGGCGTGTCGGTGGGGTTCGCCCCCGCGGGCCACGTGCTGGGCTCGGCCCAGGCGGTGCTGAGCCATCGCGGGCTGACCGTGGTGGCGTCCGGCGACTACAAGCGGCGGCGAGACCCCACCTGCGCCCTGTTCGAGCCGGTGCCCTGCGACGTCTTCATCACCGAGGCCACCTTTGGATTGCCTGTGTTCCGCCATCCGCCCGACGCGGGCGAGATCGGCCATCTGCTCAAGTCCGTGGCCCAGTTCCCCGACCGGGCCCATCTGGTCGGGGCCTATGCGCTCGGCAAGGCGCAGCGGGTGATCCGGCTGCTGCGCGAGGCGGGTTATGACGAGACCATCCATGTCCACGGCGCGCTGGAGCGGCTCAACCGGCTCTACGAACATTTTGGCGTCGATTTGGGGCCGCTGGCGCCAGCGACCGGGTCCAAGGCGGACTTCGCCGGAAAGATCGTGGTGGCCCCGCCCTCGGCCATCGCGGACCGGTGGAGCCGGCGCTTTCCCGATCCGGTCACGGCCTTTGCGTCCGGCTGGATGCGGGTGCGGGCCCGCGCCCGGCAGCGGGGGGTGGAGCTGCCGCTGATCCTGTCGGACCACGCCGACTGGGACGAGCTGACCGACACCCTGACCGAGCTGAGGCCCGATCAGGTCTGGATCACCCACGGGCGCGACGACGCCCTGTGCCGCTGGGCCGCGCTGAACGGGCTGAACGCCCGGGCCCTGCATCTGGTGGGCTATGAGGACGAGGACGACGAGGAGATGGGCGGGGAGGCGGATAACTGATGCGCGCCTTCGCCACCCTGCTGGACCAGCTGTCCATGACCGCGTCACGCAACGCCAAGCTGACCCTGATGCGCGACCATCTGGTGGACGCGCCGGACCCGGACCGGGGCTGGGCCCTGGCGGCCCTGACCGGAGCCCTGTCGTTCAAGGCCGCCAAGCCCGCCATGATCCGCCAGGCGGTGGAGGGGCGGGTCGATCCGGAGCTGTTCCGCCTGTCCTATGACTATGTGGGCGATCTGGCCGAGACCGTGGCCCTGATCTGGCCGGCGAAGCACGGCGCCAACCGGGAGCCCGAGCTGTCCGAGGTCATCGACGCCCTGACCCACGCCAGGCGGGGCGAGGTGCAGGGGCTGCTGGAAGGTTGGCTGGACGCGCTGGACGCCGACGGGCGCTGGGCCCTGCTGAAGCTGCTGACCGGCGGCCTGCGGGTGGGCGTCTCGGCGCGGCTGGCGTGGCAGGCGGCGGCGGACTTCGGCGGGGTCGCGGTGGCCGACATCCAGGAGGTCTGGCACGCCCAGGAGCCGCCCTATGCCGACCTGTTCGCCTGGCTGGAGGGCAAGGCCGAACGACCCTCGGTCGACGCCCACGGCCGCTTCCGCCCCGTCATGCTGGCCCAGCCGCTGGACGAGGAAACCGACCTGCCGAAACTGGACCCGGCCGCCTACGCCGCCGAGTGGAAATGGGACGGAATCCGCGTCCAGGCGGTCTCGGAGGGCGGGGTGAAGCGGCTGTACAGCCGCACGGGCGAAGACATCTCCGGCGCCTTTCCCGACGTGCTTGAGGCCCTGACCTATGAAGGCGTGATCGACGGGGAACTGCTGGTCATGCGGGACGGGCAAGTGGCGTCGTTTGGGGACCTGCAACAGCGGCTGAACCGCAAGACGGTGGATGCGAAGCTGGTGGCCGCCAACCCGGCGGGGGTGCGCGCTTATGACCTGCTGGCGGCGGACGGCGAGGACCTGCGCGGGCTGCCGTTCGCCGAGCGCCGGGCGCGGCTGGAGGCGTTCGTGGCGGCGGCGTCGGACCGTATCGACCTGTCGCCGATCCAGCCGTTCGGGTCGTGGGACGAGCTCGCCGCCCTGCGTCTCGCGCCGCCGCCCGGCGATCCCGCCATCGCCGAAGGCCTGATGCTGAAGCGGCTGGACAGCACCTACGAGGCCGGGCGTCCCAGGGGGCCTTGGTTCAAGTGGAAGCGCGACCCGCACCTGATCGACGCAGTGCTGATGTACGCCCAGCGCGGCCACGGCAAGCGGTCCAGCTTCTACTCCGACTTCACCTTCGGCGTCTGGGTGGAGGACGCGGACGGCGCCCATGTTCTGACGCCGGTGGGCAAGGCCTATTTCGGCTTCACCGACGAGGAGCTGAAGCAGCTGGACAAGTTCGTGCGCGACCATACCACCGACCGCTTCGGCCCCGTGCGCGCCGTGCGGGCGGACCGGGAGTTCGGCCTGGTGTTGGAGGTGGCGTTCGAGGGGCTGCAGCGGTCGAAACGCCACAAATCCGGCGTCGCCATGCGCTTCCCCCGCATCAGCCGCATCCGCTGGGACAAGCCGTCAAAGGAAGCGGACGAACTGGCGACGCTGGAACGGATGTTGGACTAGCTGCGGATGCGGTCCCACACCCCGAACTCGTGGGCGATGCACTGGGCGATCAGCTTGCGCCAGACGGGTTCGGCGATGGCGGGGGACAGGCCGGCGTCTTCCGACGCGGCCAGAACCTTGGCCACCACGTCCTCGATGCGCCAGTCGTCGTGGACCACATCGCGGCTCGGTTTGATGCGCGCGGCGGCCTCCATGTAGCGCTGCCGCTCGGCCAGCAGGGTCACCAGCGCGCGGTCCAGCGCGTCTACGCCCTCGCGCACCTGACTCATGTCGGCGCAGTCTTCGGGCGGGGTGCGAGGGTCGATGGAGATGAGCGCGGTCATGGCGCTGGCTTTAGGGGAGGGCGCCGCGCCCGCCAAGCCCGGTTAGCCCACGAAGGCCCGTTCCAGCACGAAATCGCCGGGCTCGGCGTTGGAGCCTTCCCTCATGCCGTAGCCTTCCAGCAGCTCGGCCGTCTCCTTGATCATGGCCATGGAGCCGCACAGCATGACGCGGTCCTTCGCCGGATCGAAGCCCTCTTCGAGGCCGAGATCGCGGAAGTAGTCGCCCGAACGGATGCGGTCGGTGATGCGGCCCGCGTTGTGGAACGGCTCGCGGGTCACGGTGGGATAGTAGGTCAGCTGGGCCCTGGCCTCGTCGCCGATCAGGGGGTCTTCGTGGATGCCGCCCTCGAAGAACGCGCGATAGGCCAGATCCTCGGCCTTGCGCACCGTGTGGGTCACGATCACCCGGCCGAAGCGGGAATAGGTCTCCGGCTCACGCGCCACCGACAGCCAGGGCGCCAGGCCGGTGCCCGTGCCGATCAGGTGCAGCCGCTCGCCGCCGGTCAGGGCGTCCAGCACCAGGGTGCCTGTGGGCTTCTTGCCCACCAGAACCGTGTCGCCGGGCTGGATCTTTTGCAGGCGCGAGGTGAGGGGGCCGTCGGCCACCTTGATGGAGAAGAACTCCAGCTCCTCGGCCCAGAACGGACTGGCCACCGAATAGGCGCGCACCAGCGGCTTTCCGCCCTCGGTGGGCAGGCCGATCATCACGAACTCGCCGGAGCGGAAGCGGAAATCCTCGGCGCGCGACAGGCCGAAGCTGAAAAGCTGGTCGGTCCAGTGTTTCACCCACAGCACCTCGGCCTCGTGATACGGGCTGGGCTTGGCGGGTTTTTCGGCGACGGCGAGGGTGTCGGTCATGGGGCTTCGACTTAAGCCCTTCGCCGAGGATGCGAAAGGTTCGCGGGCGCGACATTTTCTGCGGGGGACGGATACCCGTTCTTATTCCGCCGTCGGCGCGGAAACAGTTGTCACGGGGCGCTGAGCCGCTAGCTTGGCCGCCATGCGCACATTGCTTCTGGCCTCGAGCCTGCTTATCGCCCCGCCCGCCTTCGCCCAGTCGATTGATGCGGCCGCCCCGGTCTTGACCCCCGAGCGGGTTTTCGCTGACCCCAGCCTGAACGGCCCGGTGGCTCGGGGGGTCAGCCTGTCGCCGGACGGCGAGCTGGTGGCCTTCCTGCGCTCGCGCGAGGATGACGTGAACACCCTCGACCTGTGGGCCGCGCCCACCGGCGAGGGCGAACCCTACAAGCTGATCGACGCCCGAGCGTTGGTCCCGGAAGCCGGCGAACTGTCCGAGGCCGAGATCGCGCGGCGTGAGCGCATGCGCATCAGCCAGCGCGGGGTGGTGGAGTATTCCTGGGACGAGCAGGGCCGCTACATCCTGGCCCCGCTGGAAGGCGACATCTTCCTGGCCGACCGCAACGGCGAGGTGCGCCGCCTGACCGAGACCGAGGGCGACGAGATCGACGCCAAGGTGTCGCCGCAGGGGACGTGGGCCTCCTGGGTGCGCGACCAGAACCTGTACATCCAGCCGCTGGCCGGCGGTGACGAACGCGCGGTCACCACCGACGGCGACGGCCTGATCACCTGGGCCACGGCCGAGTTCATCGCCCAGGAGGAGATGGACCGGGACACCGGCTACTGGTGGAGCCCGGACGAGGCCCGCATCGCCCTGACCCGCGTGGACGAGAGCACCGTCGACGTGATCCCGCGCCTGGACATCCAGGGCGGCGGCGCCACGACCATCCAGCAACGCTACCCCCGCGCCGGCCGGCCCAACGCCGTCGTCGACCTGTTCATCCATGACGTGGCCTCGGGCGAGCGGATCGAGGTGGATCTGGGCGACAACGACGACATCTATCTGGCCCGCGTGAACTGGTCGGCCGACGGCGGCACGCTGTATGTGCAGCGCCAGTCACGGGATCAGCAGACCCTGGACCTGCTGACCGTGGATCCGGCCACGGGCGAGAGCCGGGTCATCGTGACCCAGACCGACGACGCCTGGGTGGGCCTGACCCACGACTTCCGCGCGCTGGAGGACGGCCGCTTCGTCTGGTCCAGCGAGGAGGACGGCTGGCGGCATCTGTATCTGTACGAAGCCGACGGAACGCTGGTGCGCCAGATCACCGACGGCGACTGGGCGGTGAAGTCCCTCGACGGGATCAACGCCGAGACGGGGGAGGTGTTCTTCACGGCCTCCCTCGAGATCGCGGACGGCGTGGCGCGCGAACTGCCTATCGAACAGCGCCTGTGGCGCACCACCCTGGACGGTGGGGCGCCGACGCCTGTCACGTCGGACGGCGGCTGGTGGAGCGTGAGCATGAACGGGCCGGCGACGGCCTTCGTGGGCAACTATTCCGATCCGACCACGCCGTCGCAGAGCGGCCTCTACAGCGCCGACGGGACCTTCATCCGCTGGATCGAGGAGAACCGGCTGGGCGAAGCCCATCCCTACCACCCCTATCTCGCGCGCCACCGCACGCCGGAGTACGGCACGCTGGAGACGCCGGACGGGCATTCGCTGGTCTGGCAGATGACCACGCCCCATGATTTCGATCCGTCGCGGCGCTATCCGGCGGTGATCCAGGTGTACGGCGGGCCGTCGGGCGGCGGCGTGCGCCGGGGCTGGCAGCCCATGACCACGCGCCTTCTGAACGAGGCGGGCTATGTGGTCTTCCGCATGGACAACCGGGGCGAGGGCTATCGGTCCGCCGCCTTCAAGCGCGCGCTGTACCTGCGCATGGGCACGGTGGAGGTCGAGGATCAGGTGCTGGGCGCCGAGTATCTGCGCAGCCTGCCCTACGTCGACGCGGACCGCATCTCGGCCATGGGCTGGAGCTACGGCGGGTTCATGACCCTGCACATGCTGACCGAGCCGGAGATGGGGCTGGCCTCGGCCATTTCGGGCGCGCCGGTGACGGACTGGAGCCTGTACGACACCCATTACACCGAGCGGTTCATGTCGACGCCGCAGGCCAACGAAGCCGGCTACGCCGCCTCGGACGTGGTCGATCAACTGGACCGACTGACCGGGCGGCTGCTGCTGCTGCACGGCATGGCCGACGACAACGTCATCTTCGAGAATACCACCCGGGTGCTCAACGCGCTGCAGGAGCAAAGCGTCCCGTTCGAGACCATGCTCTATCCCGGCCAGCGCCACGGCATCCGGGGCAATCCGCGCCAACTGCACCAGTGGCGCACCTATCTGGACTTTCTGGACCGAACGATCGGAGAGAGAAGCGAATGATGCGCAAGGGGGCTGTTCTTGCGGCGCTGGCGGGGCTGGCCCTTTCGGCCTGTGCCACGTCGGGGCCGACGGGTCTGGAGGTCCGCGACCGGGCGACGGTGAACAGCGTGATCGCCTGGAGCCCGGCGGCCAGTGCGGCGAACTGGAACGCGGAGGCGCTGGATCGTTCGATTGTCGGCATGCCCATCCTCATCAAGGACAACATCGAGACCGCCGACATGCCCACCACCGCCGGGTCGCTGGCGCTGGTGAACAATGCGCCCGGGCGTGACGCGCCGCTGGTGGCGCGGCTGCGCGCGGCCGGGGCGGTGATCGCGGGCAAGGCCAATCTGTCCGAATGGGCCAATTTCCGCGGCGCGGACTCCATCAGCGGCTGGAGCGCCGTGGGCGGCCAGACGCGCAATCCCCATGCCCTGGACCGCAACCCCTGCGGCTCGTCCTCGGGCAGCGCGGCGGCGGTGGCGGCGGGGCTGGTCCCGGCGGCTATCGGCACAGAGACCAACGGCTCCATCGTCTGTCCCGCGGCGGCCAACGGCGTGGTGGGCTTCAAGCCCACGGTCGGTCTTGTGTCGCGCACCCACATCGTTCCCATCAGCGAAAGCCAGGACACCGCCGGGCCGATCACCCGCACGGTGGCGGACGCGGCCTTGATCCTGAGCGCCATGGCCGGGACCGACCCGGCCGATCCGGCCACGGCCGAGGCGGACGCCCGCCGCACCGACTATCGCGCAGCGCTGGACGCCGGATCGCTGGCGGGGGTGCGCATCGGCGTGGCGCGGTTCGCCTCGGGCTATCACAATGGGACCGACGCGGTGTTCGAGGCGGCGCTGGCCGACCTGCGCGCCGCCGGGGCCGAGCTGGTGGAGATCACCGAGGGGCCGGAGATGGGGCCCATCGGCCGGGCCCAGTTCACAGTGCTGCTGACCGAGTTCAAGGCCGGGCTGAACGCCTATCTGGCCTCGACCGACCCGACGCAGGTGCCCACCCGCACCCTGGCCGATCTGATCGCGTTCAACGAGGCGACGCCGCGCGAACTGGCCCTGTTCGGCCAGGAGTATTTCGTCCAGGCCGAAGCCACCGGCGGACTGGACGATCCTGAATACATCGAGGCCCGCGACACGGCCCGGCGTCTGGCCGGGCCGGAAGGCATCGACCGGCTGCTGGCCGAGCATGACGTGGTCGCCCTGGTCGCCCCCACGGGCGGCCCGGCCTGGCCCACCGATCCTGTTCTCGGCGACAATTTCACAGGCTCGTCCAGCACCCTGGCGGCCGTGGCGGGCTATCCGCACCTGACCGTGCCCATGGGCTTCGTGCAGGGCTTGCCGGTGGGGCTGTCGATCTTCGGCGCCCAATGGGATGACGCGCGCATCCTGTCTCTGGGCTACGCCTATGAGCAGCAGAGCCGGGCGTTCCGGGCTCCGGCCTTCCTCAACAGCGTCAACGACAATGAGGCGATCGCGCCTCTGTTGAGCCCCGCCGTCTCGCAATAGGAACCGCCCGTGCCCGCCGCCGTTGAGAGCCGGTGGAAAGCCAGCTCCTGATCAATGTCATCGGCACGGGCGCGGCCCTGTGCACCATCACCAGCTTCGTGCCGCAGATCATCAAGATCATCCGCGAGCGCGACGCCTCGTCGGTGTCGCTGCGCATGTACGCCCTGACGGTGTGCGCCTTTTCGCTCTGGACCATCTACGGCGTCATGCTGGGGGCCTGGCCGCTGGTGGCGGCCAACAGCATCTCCCTGACCCTGGCGGTCACGGCCCTGGTCTGCAAATGGCGCTTCCGGGACGGCGACCCGGAGGACTAGCCGAACACCTTCGCCATCAGACGTTCCAGCCATTCGGCGTCCACGGCGTCGAAGGCGGCCTTTTCGGTCGCGTCCACGTCCAGCACCGCGATCAGGGCGCCGGACGGATCGAGGACCGGGACCACGATCTCGCTGGCCGAGCGCGAATCGCAGGCGATGTGGCCGGGGAAAGCGTGCACGTCCTCGACGACCTGGGTGCGGCGCTCGGCGGCCGCAGCCCCGCACACGCCGCGTCCGAACGGGATGCGCAGGCATCCGAGCGTGCCCTGATAGGGGCCCACGACCAGTTCGGTCTCCCTGGCCGGGTCCACCACATAGAAGCCGGTCCAGAAGAAGGCCGGGAAGGCGTCGGCCAGCATCGACGACACTGTGGCCATGCGCGCGACACGATCCGGCTCGCCGTCCAGAACGGCCAGGATTTCGGCCTCCACCTCGGCGTAGCGGGCGGCCTTGTCGGCGGGGCGATTATCGCGGGCGGCGTAGGCCATGGGCTCTCCTGTTGCGCCCGGGATATAGGTCCACAGAAACCTTTGTGACAGCCCCCGTGCCCTCGTGTTTCACGCGAATAGCCAAGCCACTGATTCGCCTCATGAACGCATAATTTCGCCACCATCCGGCAACGCTTGAGCGAGCTTGACGTTAAGCTCTCGTTAACCTTGACAGAAGGTTAACTCGACCGGATCGTCCCGGTCGAACAGGGTTACGCGCGGGCCGCCAGGGTCCTCCAGTCAGCGGGGCGTTATGGACGATCACGACCACCCTGAGTCCAGAAGGCGTGGATTCGATCGGTTCAACCGCTCCGGCGGGGCCGGACCGTTGCCGTTCATCGCGGCGGCGGTGGTGGTTGTTCTGGCCATCCTGGCCGCGCTGATGCTGTCCGGCTTCGGGGACCGGGGGCTGCGGTTCTGGTCCCGCGGCGATCCGGCCTCGGCGGCGTGTCCGCGCCCGGCGTCCGTGACGGGCGCCGAGTTCAACGATCAGGAAGCCGGCATCCGCCGTCTGCGCCGTCTGGCGTTCCGGGGCGACTTCTTCGCCCAGCTGGAGCTGGGCGGGCGCTACGCCGCCGTGCGCGCCACCGACCGCAATCTGGAAGATCCGATCGAGAGCTCGGTCTGGTACGCCATGTCCTTGGCCAACACCGAGGGCTTCGCCCCGATCAACAGCGCGCGCCGCGCCGGTCTCGGCTCGTGGCGGCCCCTGTCGGGCTATGACGACTGCCGCGCCTTCGAGCGGCGCGTGGCCTACCAGCGTCTGGACGCCCAGCTGTCGCGCATGACGCGCGAGGAACAGGAAGAGGTGCGCGACCGGGTCATCTATGTGCTGTCGACCCAGGACGCGGACGGTTACCGCACCTTGGCCCGTCTGCACGACGAACTCTACGGTCCCTTCGGCGAGCCCATCGACAACCGCGAGGCGCGCGCCGCCTGGGGCCAGGGCCATCGGCCCGGCGAGCCGCTGCGCGTGGGCCGCACGGGCCGTCATGCGGCGGTGAACCTGTTCCCGCGCAATGATGTGGATGCCTATCTCTACAACTATCTGGCGGTGCAGACCGGTGACGTGGGCGCCTATGTGCTGCTGCGCGACTTCGAGGCCTCGACGCCCGCCCGGTCGCGCTACGGCGCCTTCGTGGAGGCCAAGGCCCGCCAGTGGGTGCCGCCCTTCGAGTTCTATCCCAACGAGGCGCCGCGCTCGGGCGTGCCCCATTCGGATGAGAGCCGGTCACGGGGCGACGCCTATGACTACGCCCTGACGCGGATCACCGAACTCCCCTTCGTCCATGTGGGCCGCGCCCTGCGCTATCTGGGGGTCACCGACACCGTCGCCTCGGCGCCCAACGCCCTGTCCAGGCGGCAGGTGGAGACCCTGGAAGCCATGCTGGGCCATCCCATGGAGGGGCGGCTGTCCTATCAGGAGCGGCTGCGCGCCATCCAGCTGGCGGCGGTCAACGGCTCGTCGGAGGCCCAGCTGGTGCTGGCGGTCATGTATGCGGAAGGGGTCGGGGTGCCGGCCGACTACGCCCGCTCGTTCCACTGGTTCCAGGAAGCCGACCGCCAGGGCTCGCCCGAGGCCAAGTTCGCCATGTCCAGCTACTTCGCCCTGGGGGTGGCGGGGGTGGCCGATCAGGACAAGGCCGAGGCCGTGGTCTACCGCATCGAATCCGCGCTGTCGGGCTTCACCCCCTCAGCGTCCCGCCTGCAGGCCGTCCTGGCCCAGGTCTCGCGCGCGCAAAGCCGATAGAGGCGCTGGAAATGAAAAAGCCCATCTTCACCCCCGCCCGCGTCACCCTCGCCGCCGCCGTCTCCGGCATGGCCCTGATCGGCCTGGCTGGGCTGGCGGATGGCCCGGCAAGCGCCCAGACCGCCGCCAAGGTGGAAAGCCAGACCCGGCCCAATTTCGGCATCCTGCTGGACCCGCCCACCCGCACCCGCGCCCGGCCCCAGCGCCGCTGGAGCTATGGCGATCACCGCCGCCGCTGGGATCACGGATACGGTCGCGGCCCCGGCTATCCGCCCCCGCCGGTGGCGAGCGAGCAGGTGGTGCTGATCGACTGCGGCGGCAATCCCGGCTCGGGCGGGCTGGAGAACGCGGTGGCCCGCGTGGCGCCGGGCGGCACCCTGATCATCCGGGGACGGGCGGGCGCCTGCGTGGGCTGGCTCAACATCGACAAGCCCATGACCATCATGGGCGACGCCGGCTTCGACCGCCGCGATTGGGACCGGTCGCCGTCGGCCACCATCCAGGCGCCCGACGGCCTGCCCTGCATGACGGTGGCCCAGGGGGTGCGCGTCGAGGTGCGCGACATCGTGTTTGAATCCCGCAACGCCGGCGAGGCGGCCTGCGTGGTGGGCTACGGCGCCCAGATGATCTTCGACCGCACCGGGTTCCGGCATGGCGGGGACGAACCGGCCATCTATGCGGACGGCGGGACGCTGGACATCCGCAACAGCGTCATCGAGGCCCACACCATCGCCCCGGCCATCGTCGCCGACGGCGCGGGCGTCACGGTCTATGAGGTGGACATCACCCACGCCCAGGCGGGCATGGAGCTGATCCCCGGCCCGGGCCAGACCGCCCAGCTGACCCGTGTGTCCATGAAGGGCACCGAGGCGCCGAACAATTTCGGCCCCCGCTCCATCGGCCTGATGATCCGTTCGGGCCGCGACTACGGCCGGGTCATCGTCGAGGGCTCGCGCATCTGCGGCTATGTGGAGGGTGTGGCCATCGAGGGGGCCTCGGTGGAGGTGCGCGACAGCCGCATCTGCCGCGCCGACAAGGGCGTGGTGCTCTACAACGGTGAGCTGGTTCTGGCCGACAGCCGCGTGCGCGCCGACACCCTGGGCGTGGCCGCCGCCTCGGGCCGGGCCGTCATCACCGACAACGTCTTCGTGGGCGTGCGTCAGCTGGTCTTCGCCGAGGATCGCGCCTCGGTCGAGGAGAACGGCAACCGGGTCTGGTCGCGCCACGACATCTGCCGGCCCCAGTTCCAGCCCCGCTACCGTGATCGCTACGCCTTCGCTCCGGCGCGGGGCCAGTCCTGGCAGTGCCAGTACGATCCCTACCCCCGCGACTGGTGGGCCCAGGACGACGGCTGGTACGGCGATCCCTATCAGGACTACGCCTACGGTCTGGACGGCTGGGACCGCTACAACCAGGGCTACGGCTGGTACGACCAGAACGGCCGCTACATCGACGACAGCCGCTATCTGGGCGACGCGCGCTGGAACCGGGGCGGCCGCCGCGGCATCTGGTAGGCGTCAGCCCAGGCGCGCTTCGCCAGGCGGCGGCGTCAAGCGGCCCGCAAGGCCGTCGGTAGGCGCGGAGGGACTCGAACCCCCAACCAGACCGTTATGAGCGGTCGGCTCTAACCATTGAGCTACGCGCCCGCCGTGGCGGAGCGTCTGGCTAGCAGGCCGGGCGGTCATGGGAAAGCCTGCAAGATTGCAGCGATGCGCGGCTGCATGAATGGAACCTGCACCATGGCGCCAAGCGTTCATTCAGATGCAAAAGGCCAAGGTTCGGCCACGGCTGGGGCGCACGCTCCCGCCGGACGCACAACAGGAAGCTCCGAAGGAGACATCATGCCCCGTTTTCCCGCCCGCGCCGTCGCCGTGGCCCGGCCCCGCCCGAACCTGCCCCTGATGCTGGGCGCCGCCGTGCTGGCCGCCGGCGCGGGTGGGAAAACGGGGCATGATGTCTCCTTCGGAGCTTCCTGT
>NZ_JADWOW010000005.1:0-364 GCF_015767455.1 Brevundimonas sp. BAL450 | reverse complement strand
GTATACCCCACCGCGTGTGACGCACAGATGTCGACCGGGGCCGGCGGCGCAGAACGGATGCCGCCGTGTCGGGGCGGTGCGGCAGGATGGGCACGTGAGCGAGATCCCGCCCCTCGACGGCAGCGCCGTGCGCTACGCCGCCCCGCTGGCCGACCGCGGCGACCGGCCTGTGCTGTTGCTTCTTCACGGCTACGGCTCGGATGAGAACGACCTGGTGGGCCTGCTCCCCTCCCTCCCGTCCGAGTACCTGGGCGTCTCGCTACGCGCGCCGATGCCCGCTCCGTGGCCGATGTCGGGCCACCGCTGGTATCCCATCGACGACCTCGACGGCCGCGACCCGGCGGCGATCACCGCGGCCGCCGAG
>NZ_JADWOW010000049.1:0-17973 GCF_015767455.1 Brevundimonas sp. BAL450 | reverse complement strand
GGCGGGGGCGGGCTGGGTGACGCCGAAGGCTTCGGTGAAGCTTTCGCGGGCGGCCAGATGCGGATGGGCGGGCGCCTCGTCCAGCGACAGGACGGGGGCGAAACAGGCGTCCGTGCCCTCCAGCAGGGCGGTCCAGTGGTCGCGGGGTTGGGTGAGGAACACGGCGGCCAGTTCGGCGGCCTGCTGGTCCATGTCCCCGGCGGGCTGGGGCGTCAGACCCAGACGGGTGCGCAGCTCCAGATAGAAGGCGGGCTCCAGCGGGCCGACGGACACATGGCGCCCATCGGCGCAGGCATAGGTGCGGTAGAAGGGCATGGCGCCGTTCAGCAGGCCCTCGCCCCGCTTCATGCTGGTGAGGCCGTCGTGGGTCAGCCAGCTGAAGACGCCCATCAGGGAGACGGTCCCGTCCACCACCGCCGCGTCGATGACCTGGCCCTTGCCCGAGGTCTGGCGCTCGTGAAGGGCGGCGAGGATTCCCATGGCCAGATACAGGGCGCCGCCGCCGTAGTCGCCCACCAGATTGAGCGGCGGAACCGGATCGCCGCCCTTCGGCCCGATGGCGTCCAGGGCGCCGGTGACGGCGATGTAGTTGATGTCGTGCCCCGCCGCGTGGGCCAGCGGCCCGGTCTGGCCCCAGCCGGTCATGCGGCCGTAGATCAGGCGCGGATTGGCGGCCAGGGCCTCATCGGGGCCCAGACCCAGACGCTCCATGACGCCGGGGCGGAAGCCCTCGACCAGCACATCGGCGGCGGCAATGGCCTGCAGGGCGGCGGCGCGGTCGGCCTCGGCCTTGAGGTCCAGCGCCAGCGACCCTGCCCGGCCGCGCGCGGTGACGTCATGGAGCGCCGCGCCGCCGCCCGGACGATCGATGCGCAGCACCTCGGCGCCCAGGTCCGACAGCAGGGTGGCGCAGAAGGGCGCCGGACCGATGCCGGCGAACTCCACGACGCGCAGACCGTTCAACGGACCCTGACTCATGCCCGATTCCTCCCGTTTCGTTTCGCTACGGATAGCGCAGGTTGCGCCCCACGTCGCGGGATGCGAGATCGCCTTGCAGCATACGGAGACCCCCAATGGCCCAGACCCTCGCCGCCTTCCTGAAAGCCCAATCCGCCCCCGAAAGCCTGAAAGGCCTGATCGCCGGGATCGCCGACGGGTGCGTGCGCATCAGCCATGCGGTGCGTCAGGGGGCGACGGCGGACATGCTGGGCACGGCGGGCGACACCAATGTGCAGGGCGAGGTGCAGAAGACGCTCGATCTGGCCGCCGACGACATCATGATCGACGTGTGCCGCGCCGCGCCGGGCGTGGTGGCGGCGGCCTCCGAGGAACAGGACGGCATCGTGCCGGTGGCCCAGGCGGGACCGCACGAGGGCTGGCTGGTGCTGTTCGATCCGCTGGACGGGTCCAGCAACATCGAGGTGAACGTGTCCATCGGCACCATCTTCTCGGTGCTGCCCGCGCCCATGGTGGAGACGCCGCGCGATCCCGTGGCGGAGGACTTCTTTCAGCCGGGCCGTGACCAGGTCGCGGCGGGCTATGTGGTTTACGGCCCTCAGACCCTGCTGGTGTTCACCCTGGGCGACGGCGCGTTCGGCTTCACGCTGGAGCCGGTCAGCGGCGAATGGGTGCTGACCCACGACCGCATCGCCGTACCGGCCGAGACGAAGGAATTCGCCATCAACGCCTCGAACCAGCGCCACTGGCACGAGCCGGTGCAGCGCTACATCGCCGACTGTCTGGCGGGGACCACGGGGCCGCGCGGCAAGGATTTCAACATGCGCTGGGTGGCGTCCATGGTGGCGGACGTGAACCGCATCATGATGCGCGGCGGGGTGTTCATGTACCCGGCGGACCGCAAGGACCCGTCCAAGCCGGGCCGCCTGCGCCTGATGTACGAGGCGGCGCCCATGGCCATGGTGATGGAGCAGGCGGGCGGCGCGGCCAGCGACGGGACCAAGGCCCTGCTGGACGTGGTCCCCGACGCCCTGCACCAGCGCGTGCCGGTGATGCTGGGGTCGAAGGCCGAGATCGAGACCTTGCTGACCTACGGCTGATCGACCGGGCTGACGACCTTCTGATCCAGGGTCGCGCTGTCGTCGAAGGTCGCCCAGCCCTTGCCGCCAGACGGCTGGGGCAGGCCCTCTCGGATGTCGTCGGCAGGGTTGGGGTCGATGTTGCGGCCCTGACGGTGCAGGTGCGACTTGGCGATCATGTTGGCGGTGATCGGCGCGGTCAGAAACAGGAACAGGGCGATCAGCAACTCGTGGGCCGAATAGGTCCCCTCCATGGCCGGGAAGAAGATCATGGAGGCGATCAGACAGGCGCCGACGCCCAGGGTGGTGGCCTTGGTCGGGCCGTGCAGGCGCGTCATCAGCGACGGCAGCCGCGCCAGGCCCCAGGAGCCGACCAGCAGGAAGCCGCCGCCGACGACCAGCAGCAGGACGATGACATATTCGACGATGATCTCGAGCATGGGGGTCATTCCACGATGTCGCCGCGCAGGAGGAATTTGGAATAGGCCACGGTGCCGAGGAAGCCGACCATGGCCAGCAGCAGGGCCGCCTCGAAATAGTCGGCGGTGCGCTCCCACAGGCCGAACAGCACCACCATGGCGATGATGTTGATGGTCAGGGTGTCCAGCGCCAGGATTCGGTCGCCGCTGGTGGGCCCGCGCAGCAGACGGAACAGGTTCAGAAGCATGCCCAGGGCGACGCAGCCGATGGCGAAGCCCAGCGCGTATCCGATCGGGCTCATGGGAAGATCCTCAGCAGGCGGGCCTCATAGCGGGACTTGATGCGGGCGATCTCGGCGTCGGGGTTGTCCGTATCCAGGATGTGCACCAGCAGGGCCCGGCCGTCGGCGGAGATGTCGGTGGAGACGGTGCCGGGCGTCAAGCTGATGGTGGCGGCCAGGGCCGTAATGGCCTCGGGCGAGCGCAGGTCCGTGGGGATGACCAGCCAGCTCGAGCGCAGGTCCCGGTTGCGGCGGAACAGGATGATCCAGGCCACCTGGAAATTGGCGATCACGATGTCCCACAGCACGATCGTCACATAGCCCCACAGGGGCGGGCCGAAACGCATGCGCGGATTGCCGGGCCAGAACCGGCTGGTGATCAGGGGAATGATGACGGCGAAGATGACCGCCAGCAGCAGGCCGCCCCAGCTGAGGTCGTTCAGCAGCAGCATCCACACCACCACCAGCATGGCCGAGAGAGCGGGGTGGGGCAGGATGCGCTGGATCAGGGAAGGGCGCTGGACCGGAAGCTCGCTCACGACACACCTCCCAGGACGGTGTTGATGTAGGCGTCGCGCTCGAACAGCTGGGCGGCGGTGGCGTCGGTGTAGGCGGTCAGCGGTCCGGCGAAGACGGTCGCCATGGCCAGCAGGGCGATGAAGCCCGCCGCCATGGCGAGGGCCGGGCCGCCGCCGTGGACGCGGCCGGCGTGGCAGTCCCCCTCGACGGCGGCGCTCTTCCAGAAGAGCCGGCTGCCGGCGCGGGCGAAGCCGAGGATGCCGATGACCGTGGTGATCAGGATGACGGCCCAGATCCAGTAGCCGCCCGCCGCGTCACGCACCCCGTCCAGGATCAACAGCTTGCCGATGAAGCCCGACAGGGGCGGCAGGCCGACCATGGCGATGGCGGCGAGGAAGAACAGGGCCGAGAGTTTCTCCACGTCCTGGAACCGGGGGCCCACATTGATGGCGTCGCCGTACTCGCCCCGGCGCACCGCGATCAGGTCCACCACCAGGAACAGGGCCGCGGCCGCCAGGGTGGAGTGGACGGTGTAGTAGAGCGCCGCCGACATGGCGTCCGGCTGGAACACCGCCACGGCGGCCAGCAGGGTGCCCATGGACCCCACCACGGCGAAGGCGGCCAGGTCGCGCAGCCCCTTCGCCGCCAGCACCCCGAAGAAGCCGAGCGCAATGGTGATCAGGGCGGCGGGCAGCATCCAGTCGGCGGGCGCCCATGCGGAGGCCTGGGCGTCGTCGCCGAAGATCAGGGTGGTGACCCGGATGATGGAATAGGCGCCCACCTTGGTCATGATGGCGAACAGGGCGGCTACGGCGCCGGAGGTGGAGGCGTAGGTGCGCGGCAGCCAGAAGTGCAGCGGGACCAGCGCGGCCTTGAGGGCGAAGACGGTGATCAGCAGCAGGGACGCCGCCTTGATCAGGGCCTGATCCCCCTCGGGCGCGGCGGCCACGCGAAGGGCCATGTCGGCCATGTTGAGGGTGCCGGTGACGCCGTAGAGCATCCCCACCGCCACCAGAAACAGGGTCGAGCCCGCCAGGTTGATGATGACGTACTGCACGCCCGCCTTGAGGCGCGCGGCGCCCTGGCCGTGCAGCATCAGGCCGTAGGAGGCCAGGAGCATCACCTCGAAGAAGACGAACAGGTTGAACAGGTCGCCGGTCAGGAAGGCGCCGTTCAGGCCCAGCAGCTGGAACTGGAACAGGGGATGGAAATGCCAGCCCTTGCGGTCCAGTCCCGTGGCGATGGCGTAGATCAGCACCCCCAGCGCCACCACCGAGGTCAGCAGCACCATCATGGCCGACAGCCGGTCCAGCACCAGCACGATGCCGAACGGCGCGGACCAGTCGCCCATGGCGTAGACCTCGACCGCGCCGGTGGCGGTGTGGCCGAGCATGACGGCGCTGATGGCCACCAGGGCCACGCAGACCCCCAGGGTGGTGACCCGCGACAGGGTCAGCTTGTGACGCATGACCAGCAGGATCAGGGCCGCGGCGAGGGCGGGAATGATGACGGGCGCGACGACCCAGGGCGCGATGGCGGAGGCGGTCATGCTCGAGTTCCCCTACCGCCCTTCGGGCTACTTGAGGGGGTGGTCACCCCCTTGCCGCTGTCGGGTGTGATGGAATCGGCGTCGACGCCGTCCTCCACCGGACGGCCGGCGTCCGGCAGACCGTCCACCTGATCGGTGCCGGTCTCCAGATAGGCCCGCAGGGCCAGCACCACCACGAAGGCGGTCATGCCGAAGGCGATGACGATGGCGGTCAGGACCAGGGCCTGGGGCAGGGGGTCGGTGTAAGCGGCCGCGGCCTTGTCGTAGATGGGCGGCTGATCCACCACCACGCGGCCCATGGAGAACAGGAACACATTGATGGCGTAGGACAGGAACGCCAGACCCAGAACCACCGGGAAGGTGCGGCGGCGCAGCAGCAGATAGATGCCCGCCGCCGTCATGACGCCGATGGCGGTGGCGATGAGGAACTCGAGGCTCATGACTTCACCTCCGTGGACGACGGCTCACGGGAGGGATTGATGTCCATGGCGTGCTCTGTGGGCTCCAGCTTCTCGGCGCGCTGGGCCACGCGGGACAGCTGGGCCAGGGCCAGCATGACCGCGCCCACCACCGTCAGGGCCACACCCACGTCGAACAGCATGGCGGTGGCCAGCTCGAACTCGCCCACCACCGGCAGGGAGAAATAGTCGAAGGCGCTGGTCAGGAACGGCGCGCCGAACAACATCGATCCGACCCCGGTCAGGCCCGCGATGAGCACGCCCCAGGCGATCAGATTGTGGTGGTCGGCCCGCAGGCGGGCGTCGGCCCAGCCCCAACCCGAGGCCATGAACTGCATCAGCAGGGCGATGGAGAACACCAGTCCGGCGATGAAGCCGCCGCCGGGCTCGTTGTGGCCGCGCAGGAAGATGTAGAGGCCGGCCATCAGGGCCAGCGGCAGCAGCAGGCGGGTGGCCACCACCAGCATCATGGGGTGGCGCTCGGGCGAGCGGATCAGGTCCGGCGTCCAGTTGGCCAGACGGCGGCCCGCCTCGCCCCGGTCGGCGGTGTCCAGCAGGGCGAAGATGGCCAGGGCGGCGATGCCCAGGACGATGATCTCGCCGAAGGTGTCGAAGCCGCGGAAGTCCACCAGGATGACGTTGACCACATTGGTGCCGCCGCCGCCGGAGTAGCTGTTCTCCCAGTGGAAGCGGGAGATGGACTGCATGCCGTCGCGGGTCATCACCGCCCAGGCCGCCGCGCCGACGCCGAGACCGCCGGTGACCGCCAGCAGGCCGTCACGCAGCTTGCGCGGGACCGAGCTTTCGGAGGGCGAGGTCTTGGGCAGCAGGTTCAGGGCCAGCAGCAGCAGCAGGATCGTCACCACCTCGACCGAGATCTGGGTCAGGGCCAGGTCGGGGGCGGACAGATAGGCGAAGGTCAGGGCGATGGTGGAGCCGACCACGCTGATGAAGATCAGGGACAGGAACCGGGCCCGGTGGGCGACCACCACGGCGACGGTGGCGGCGATCAGCACCAGCCAGGCGACCACGGCGACGGGGGTGGCGGCGATGACCTCGCGCGTGCCCTCGCTGTGGTCGGCGGTGAAGAAGCCGGCCAGGCCCACCACGACGGCGGTTCCCACGAAGAAGGCCAGGTAACGCTGCAGGGACTCGTTATGGACCTTGAGGGTCAGGCGGCGGCTGGCGGCGGCCAGGGTCTCGACGAAGGCGTCGAACAGGCCCTTGGCCTCGGGCACGCCGACGCGCGCCCAGATCGCCTCCAGAGTGCGATGACGCCAGAGGAGAAAGGCGCCCACGGCCACGGCGAAGATGCTCATGAACAGGGCCGGGGTGACGCCGTGCCACAGGCTGAGCGAATAGTAGGGCAGGTCGGCGCCGATCACGGCCCCGGCCGTGGCCGCGACAATGGGGCCGGCGAACAGGGCGGGCATCAGGCCGATCAGGACCACCAGCGCCGTCAGGACCGCGGGCGGCCCCCACAGGCCGATGCCCGGATCGTGCGGCTTTTTCGGATAGTCGTCGCGCTTCGGCCCGAAATAGACATGGATGACGTAGCGCAGCGAATAGGCCACCGACAGGGTCGCGCCCAGGGTCGCCAGCACCGGGAACACCCACGGCTGACCCAGCCAGACGGTGTGGGAGGCTTCCTCCAGCATCATCTCCTTGGAGATGAAGCCGTTCAGCGGCGGGATGCCGGCCATGGACAGGCCCGCGATCAGGGCCAGGGTCCCGGCGATGGGCATGAGGCTGAACAGCCCGCCCAGCCGCTTGAGGTCGCGGGTCCCGGCCTCGTGATCGACGATGCCCGCGTTCATGAACAGGGCGGCCTTGAAGGTGGCGTGGTTGATGATGTGGAACACGCCCACCACCGCCGCGATGGGGGTGCCCAGGCCGAACAGCATGGTCAGGAAGCCCAGATGGCTGACTGTGGAATAGGCCAAGAGGCCCTTCAGGTCGTCCTTGAACAGGGCGATACAGGCGGCGACCACCATGGTGACGAGGCCGGTGGTGGCGACGATCAGGAACCAGGCGTCGGTGCCTGCCAGCACCGGCCACAGGCGGGCCAGCATGAAGACGCCTGCCTTCACCATGGTGGCGGAGTGCAGATAGGCGCTGACCGGCGTGGGCGCGGCCATGGCGTGGGGCAGCCAGAAGTGGAACGGGAACTGGGCCGACTTGGTGAAACAGCCGCCGAGGATCAGGATCAGGGCGGGCAGATACAGCGGCGAGGCCTGGATCGCCTCGCGGTTCTCCAGGATCACGGTCAGGTCGTAGGACCCGGCGATGCTGCCCAGGATCATCAGGCCGCCGATCAGGCTGAGCCCGCCCGCGCCGGTGATGGCCAGGGCCATGCGCGCGCCCTGCCGCCCTTCGGGCAGGTGGCGCCAGAAGCCGATCAGCAGGAACGACGACAGGCTGGTCAGCTCCCAGAAGATCAGCAGAAGCAGGATGTTGTCGGACAGGACGATACCCAGCATCGCGCCCTGGAACAGCAGCAGATAGGTGAAGAACCGCCCCATGGGGTCGGCCTTGGACAGATAGAAGCGGGCGTAGACGATGATCAGAAGGCCGATGCCCAGGATCATCCCGGCGAACATCAGCCCCAGCGGATCGAGGAAGAAATTGGCGTTGAGGCCGAGGGACGGGACCCAGTCGATGCGCGCCTGGATCACCTCGCCCGCCATGACCGCCGGGGCCATGGTCGCCAGGATGATGATGGCGGTCAGGGTCACCAGCCCGGCCGCCAGGGCGCAGGCGTCGCGGCCCGCCCGGATCGCCAGGGCGGGCGCCAGGGCGCCGATCAGCGGCAGGACGGCCAGGAAGGCAAGCAGCAAGGCGGTTCCTCGGTGTGGGCCGGAACAACGATCACAACGTTCCCGAAGGCGGTTTGCTAGCGGGTAATGCCGCTGGTTAGAAGACCCGGACGTCCGATTTCGGCGCGGGGCCACCGGCTCGCGCGCGTTATGAATAAAGAGTGGTCCAGATGCCGAAAATCGCCGTCCTGTTCGTCTGTCTGGGCAACATCTGTCGATCGCCGCTGGCCGAGGCGGCGTTCCGGCTGGAGGCGGAGCGGCTGGGGCTGGCGGTCGCGGTCGATTCGGCGGGCACGGGCGGCTGGCATCAGGGGGAGCCGCCGGACCAGCGGGCCCAGGCGGCGGCGCGGCGCAACGGCGTCGACATCGGCGGCTATCGCGCCCGTCAGGTGAAGGCGGAGGACTTCGTCCGCTTCACCCACATCGTGGCCATGGACGCCGACAATCTGGCCAATCTCGAGCGGTTGAAGCCGTCCGGGGCGCAGGCCGAACTCAGCCTGATGCTGGCGCACGCCGGCCGGGCGGGCGCGCCGGTGGAGGACCCGTATTACGGCGGGGATGACGGGTTCGACGTGACCTGGGCCGACGTCAGCGCGGCGGCGCGCGGGCTGGCGGAACGACTGGCGGGGTCCGGCAAGACATAAGCAGGATTTGGCGGGCAGGCTGGGCCCCATGATTCGTTCAGCCGCCCGACAGGACGCCGCGCCGCCGCACGGGGTGATGTTTCATCACTTCAGGGGCGAGGGCCACGCCGACGGCCAGGGCGCCATCACCGGCCAGCAACTGGCCGACATGCTGGACTGGCTGGGCCCCGACCGGTTCCTGAGCCCGCAGGACTGGACCGAGCGGGCGCTGGCGGGGCGGCTGGGGCCGGACGATCTGTGCCTGACCTTCGACGACGCCCTGCTGTGCCAGTCCGAGATCGCCGCCCCGGTGCTGAAGGCCTACGGCCTGACCGGGTTCTGGTTCGTCTATTCCTCGGTGCTGGAGGGGCGGTCCGAGCGGCTGGAGCTGTACCGTCATTTCCGCAGCACCCGCTTCGGCGACGTCGATGAATTCTACGCGGCGTTTCAGGCCCGTCTGGAGCGGTCTGACCATGGCGCGGAGGCCCGCGCGGCGCTGAGCGATTTCCAGGCGGAGCGCTATCTGGCGCAGTTCGACTTCTACACCGACGCCGACCGGCGGTTCCGCTTCCTGCGCGATCGGGTGCTGGGACCGGCGCGCTACGAAGCGCTGATGGACGCGTTGATGGACGAGGACGACGGCTTCGATCTGGAGCAGGCGGCGGCGCGGCTGTGGATGACGGAAGACCATCTGCTGGACCTGCGCGATCAGGGCCACGTCATCGGCCTGCATTCCTACAGCCATCCCACCGATCTGGCGGCGCTGGACGAGGCGAGGCAGCGGGACGAATATCGGCGCAACCACGCCCACCTGACCGGCCTGCTGGGCGCCGCGCCGACGGTCATGAGCCATCCCTGCAACGCCTATGACGCGCGGACCCTGAAAGTGCTGGGCGAACTGGGAATCGTAATGGGCTTTCGGTCCAACCTGCATGACTGTGGCGGCGGGCCGCTGGAACTGCCGCGCGAGGACCATGGGCGCATCGCCAGACAGATGGGGCTGCTGTGAAGATCACCCTTTTTACGTCGAACAGTCCTCGGCACCTGTCGCTGGCCGAGGGTCTTTCCGCCATCGCCGACGAGGTGTTCGTGGTCCACGAATGCGTCACCGCCTTCCCGGGGCAGGTGGAGGACTTCTTCCGCCGCAGCGAGGTCATGCAGCGCTATTTCGGCCGCGTGGTCGAGGCCGAGCAGACCGTATTCGGTCAGGCGCGGTTTCTGCCCGACAATGTGCGGCAGCTGCCGCTGCGCATGGGCGATCTGTCGCTGATGCCCATGGAGCGGCTGGGCGCGGCGCTGGAGTCCGACCTCTTCGTGGTGTTCGGGGCCAGCTATATCCGCGGGCCGCTGATCGACCATCTGGTGAGCCGGGACGCCCTGAACATCCACATGGGCCTGTCGCCCTGGTACCGGGGCAGCTCGTGCAATTTCTGGGCGCTGAACGACGGCCGTCCGGATCTGGTGGGGGCGACCATCCACCGGCTGAGCCGGGGCCTGGACAGCGGCGACATGCTGTATCACGCCCGGCCGCCCATCGAGGCGGTGGACCCGTTCGTGTTCGGCATGAAGGCGGTCAAGGCGGCCCACGACAGTCTGATCGAACGCATCGCCTCGGGCGAGATCGCGGCCATGGCGCCGGTGGTTCAGGATCGGGGGCAGGAGTTGCGCTACACCCGCAACCGCGACTTCGACGATGCGGCGGCCGAGGCCTATCTGGCCGCCGCCCCGACGCCCGAGGGGCTGAAGCGGGCGCTGGAGACGGCGCCGGCCATGCCGTTTCTGCGTCTGCACCAACCGGCGCCGCTTGACTCCTAGGGGTTCCGCGCACAGGGAAGAGTGGCTCTCGCGGGAGAGATCGAGGTCCTGATTCCGGGCTTCGGAGCCGAAGGCGCAACCGCCCCGGAAACGCTCAGGCAAAAGGACCGCGACGGCTCAGGAACGCTGGAAAGCAGCCTTCGGGCTCGCCGACGGAGCAAGTCTTGTCATCCCGGACGGTGCGGAGCGCCGAGCCGGGACGGGACGGAATCTCTCAGGCTTCAGGACAGCGGGGGCGCGTGACGGGCGAAGCTTCGCCCGGTGCGCCGCCGACCCACCCCAGCCGGAGCGTGCCCATGAGCGACCAGACCCTGAAGACCACGCCTCTCAACGCCGCGCATCGGGCGCTGGGCGCGCGCATGGTGCCGTTCGCGGGCTATGACATGCCGGTCCAGTACGAGGGTGTGCTGGCCGAGCACCGCTGGACCCGCGAGCACGCCGGCCTGTTCGACGTGTCGCACATGGGTCAGGCCAAGCTGACCGGCGCCGACGCCGTGGCGCAGTTCGAGCGCTTCGTGCCCGGCGACTACGGGATCCTGAAGGCGGGCCGCCAGAAATACTCCCTGCTGCTGAACGACCAGGGCGGGATCATGGACGACCTGATGGCGGGCAAGCCCGACCACGACGGCCTGTTCATCGTCGTCAACGCCGCCTGCAAGGACGCCGATTTCGCCCACATCGAGGCGGGGCTTCAAGGCGATGCGAAACTGACCCGGCTGGACCGCGCCCTGCTGGCCATTCAGGGGCCCGAGGCCGCCGAGGTCATGGCGGCGTATGAGCCGGTGCTGGCCGATTTCGGCTTCATGGACTGTGCGCGGCTGATGCTGTTCGGCGCCGACTGTTTCGTGTCGCGCTCGGGCTACACCGGCGAGGACGGTTACGAGATTTCGGTCCCGGCGGATCAGGCCGAGCGCATCTGGAACACCATTCTGGAGGACGCGCGGGTCAAGCCCATCGGCCTGGGCGCGCGGGACTCGCTGCGGCTGGAGGCGGGCTTGCCGCTGTACGGCCACGACGCCGACGAGACCACCAGCCCGGTGGAGGCGGCCCTGGCCTTCGCCCTGTCGAAGTCGCGCAAGGAGCGCGCCGACTTCCCCGGCGCCGACCGCATCCTGAAGGAGCTGGACGGCAGCCTGTCGCGGGTCCGCGTCGGCCTGCACGTCAAGGAAGGCGCCCCGGCCCGGGAAGGCGCGGAGATCGCCGACGCGGACGGCAAGGTCATCGGCAAGGTGACCTCGGGCGGGCCGTCGCCGTCGCTGGGGAAGAACATCGCCATGGGCTATGTGTCGCCCCAGTTCTCCGAGATCGGAACGGTGCTGACCGTCATCGTGCGCGGAAAGCCGCTGGCCGCCGAGGTGGTCGCCACGCCGTTCGTCGCCAACCGCTATTATCGCAAACCCAAGTCCTGAACTCAGGCCCGCAAGGAACCAGCCAATGCGTTACACCAAGGAACATGAGTGGGTCCGTCTGGACGGCGACGTGGCCACTGTCGGCATCTCGAAGCACGCCGCCGATGCGCTGGGCGACGTGGTGTTCGTCGAGACCCCGGAAGTGGGCAAGACCGTGAAGGCGGGCGACAGCTTCGCCGTGGTCGAGAGCGTCAAGGCGGCCTCGGACGTCTATGCCCCCGTCGCCGGCGAGGTGGTCGAGGCCAACGCCGTCCTCGCCTCGGCCCCCGAGACGGTCAACGCCGACCCCCAGGGCGACGGCTGGTTCGCACGCATCAAGGTGGCCGACGCCTCGGCGCTGGACGCCCTGATGGATCAGGCGGCCTACGACCAGTACCTGACCACGCTCTAAAGCCCCTTTCAGCACGGACCTCCCCGCCATGCGCTACCTCCCCCTGACGCCCGACGACCGCGCGGCCATGCTGGCCGCCATCGGAGCGAAATCCGTGGATGATCTGTTCGTGGACGTGCCCCAGGCGGCGCGGCGCGACGGCTTCGTGGACCTGCCCCGCGTGATGGGGGAGCTCGAGGTCGAGCGCAGCCTCAAGCGCATGGCCGGCAAGAACACCGTGGCGGGGGACGCGCCGTTCTTCTGCGGGGCAGGGGCCTATCGCCACCATGTGCCGGCGACGGTGGACCACATCATCCAGCGGTCCGAGTTCCTGACCAGCTACACGCCCTACCAGCCGGAAATCGCCCAGGGCACGCTGCAGTACCTGTACGAGTTCCAGACCCAGGTGGCGAACCTGACCGGCATGGGCGTGGCCAACGCCTCGCTCTATGACGGCTCCACCGCCATGGCCGAGGGCGTGCTGATGGCCACCCGGGTGACGCGCCGGAACAAGGCGGTGATCTCCGGCGGGGTGCATCCCCATTATGTGTCGGCCACCGAGACGGTGGTCCACGCGGTGGGGGTCGAGACCCAGGCGCTGGACCCGGCCATCGACGCCGAGGACGCGGTGATTGCGGCCATCGACGCCGACACCGCCTGCGTGGTGGTGCAGACGCCGAACGTGTTCGGCACGGCCACGGACGTGACGAAAATCGCCGAGGCGGCCCAGGCCGCGGGCGCCCTGCTGATCGTGGTGGTCACCGAAGCGGTGTCCATGGGCCTGCTGAAGTCGCCGGGCGAGATGGGCGCGGACATCGTGGCGGCCGAGGGCCAGTCCATCGGCAATGCCCTGAACTTCGGCGGGCCCTACATCGGGCTGTTCGCCACCCGCGACAAGCTGGTGCGCCAGATGCCCGGCCGCCTGTGCGGCGAGACGGCGGACGCGGAGGGGCGGCGCGGCTTCGTCCTGACCCTGTCCACCCGCGAGCAGCACATCCGCCGCGACAAGGCGACGTCGAACATCTGCACCAACTCCGGCCTGTGCTCGCTGGCCTTCACCATCCACATGAGCCTGCTGGGCGAGACCGGCCTGCGCCGCATGGCCCTGCTGAACCATGAAAAGGCGCTGGCGACCCGCGATGCGGTGTCGTCGGTGCCGGGCGTGGAGATTCTGACCCCGCGCTTCTTCAACGAGTTCGCGGTGAAGCTGCCGAAGAACGCCGTCGAGGTGGTGGAGCAGCTGGCCGAACGCGGCGTGCTGGCGGGCGTGCCCTATGGCCGCCTGAACCCCGGCGCCGGGTTCGACGACGTGCTGCTGATCGCGGCCACCGAGACCACCACGGACGACGACATCCAATCCCTGAAGACCGCCCTGGCGGAGGTTCTGTGATGAGCACCATGAACACGGTGGGACGCCCCACCACGCCGAACACGGTCGAGACCAAGCCCGACACCCTGACGGGCGGACGCGGCCTGCTGCAGGACGAGGCGCTGATCTTCGAGGGCGAGGGCTGGGGCAAGACCGGCGTCGACCTGCCGGAGCCCAAGACCGACGGCGGCGATCTGGGCGGTCTGGTGCGGGCCGATCCCATCGGCCTGCCGGGGCTGAGCGAGCCCGAGGCCATGCGCCACTATGTGCGGCTGAGCCAGAAGAACCACGCCATTGACCTGGCCATCTATCCGCTGGGCTCGTGCACCATGAAGCACAACCCGCGCCTGAACGAGAAGATGGCGCGCCTGCCGGGCTTCTCGGACATCCACCCGCTGCAGCCGCAGTCGACGGTGCAGGGCGCGCTGGAGCTGATGGACTCCCTGTCGCACTGGCTGACCACCCTGACCGGCATGCCTGCCGTCGCGCTGTCGCCCAAGGCGGGCGCCCACGGCGAGTTGTGCGGCCTGATGGCCATTCGCGCGGCGCACCGGGCGGCGGGTCACGGCCTGCGCTCGGACAAGCCCCGCAACAAGGTGCTGGTGCCCACCAGCGCCCACGGCACCAATCCCGCCACCGCGGCCTTCGTCGGCTATCAGGTGGTGGAGATCGCCCAGACCGACGACGGGCGCGTGGATCTGGCCGACCTCGAGGCCAAGCTGGGCGACGACGTGGCCGCCATCATGGTCACCAATCCCAACACCTGCGGCCTGTTCGAGCGGGACATTCTCGAGATCAGCCGCCTGACCCACGAGGCGGGGGCGTATTTCTACTGCGACGGCGCCAATTTCAACGCCATCGTCGGCCGGGTGCGGCCGGGCGATCTGGGCGTCGACGCCATGCACATCAACCTGCACAAGACCTTCTCCACGCCCCACGGCGGCGGCGGGCCGGGCGCGGGTCCGGTGGTGCTGTCCGAGGCGCTGGCCCCGTTCGCCCCGGCCCCCTGGGTGGTCGGCGGCAAGGACGGCTTCAAGCTGGTGGAGTTCGCCGAGGACGAGGCCGAACAGGCGTTCGGCCGGCTGTGCGCCTTCCAGGGCCAGATGGGCATGTATGTGCGCGCGCTCAGCTACATGATGAGCCACGGCTCGGACGGCCTGCGTCAGGTGGCCGAGGACGCGGTGCTGAACGCCAACTACATCAAGGCCCGGCTGTCGGACCTGATGAGCGCCGCCTTCCCCGAGGGGCCGTGCATGCACGAGGCCCTGTTCGACGATGAGTGGCTGAAGGGCACGGACATCACCACCCTCGACTTCGCCAAGGCGATGATCGACGAGGGCTTCCACCCCATGACCATGTACTTCCCGCTGGTGGTGCACGGGGCGATGCTGATCGAGCCGACCGAGACGGAGTCCAAGGCCGAGCTGGACCGCTTCATCGAGGCCATGCGCGCGCTGGCGACGGCGGCCAAGGCCGGCGACGTGGACCGCTTCAAGGGCGCCCCGTTCCACGCCCCCATGCGGCGTCTGGACGAAACCCGCGCGGCCCGCCAGCCGGTCCTGCGCTGGACCGCGCCGGAGGGCAGCAACCGGGCGGCGTGATTCTTTCGGCGGCGGACTAGCGCCGCCGTTATTGCGCGCCGATATGGAGCCGATGTCCGCTCCTGCCTCCGCTTCGTCCGCCCCGCCGCATCCCGGTCTGGGGTTCAGGGCCTTTGTCGTCACCATCGCGACCCTGATGGCCCTGAACGCTCTGGCCATCGACGCCATGCTGCCGGCCCTGCCGCAGATCGGGGCGGACCTGGGCGTGCTGGCGGACAATGACCGCCAGTGGGTGGTGACGGCCTATCTGCTGGGCTTCGGCGGGGCGCAGATCGTCTATGGGCCGCTGGCGGACCGGTTCGGACGCAAGCCGCTGCTGCTGATCGGGCTGGGGATCTACACCCTGTTCGGCCTGATCGCGGCCCTGGCGCCCACCTTCGACACCCTGCTGATCGCGCGGGCCCTGCAGGGCGTGGGCGCGGCGGCGCTGCGGGTGCTGGCGGTGTCCATCGTCCGCGACTGCTATTCGGGCCGGACCATGGCGCGGGTCATGTCGCTGGCCTTCATCGTCTTCCTCGGCGTGCCGATCATCGCCCCGAGCGTCGGCCAGCTGGTGCTCTTCTTCGCCGAGTGGCGGGCCATCTTCCTGGTGCTGGGCGCGGCGGGGGCGGCGGGGCTGGTCTGGTGCTTCCTCAAGCTGCCCGAGACCCTGCATCCCGAGTATCGCCTGCCCATCCAGTTCAGCCGCATCGCGGCGGGTTTCCGCGAGAGCCTGACCCATCGCCAGGCGGTAGGCTACATGCTGGGCATGATGATGATCACCGGCGCCCTGTTCGGCTTCATCAACTCGGCCCAGCAGATCTTCGCCGACACCTTCGGCCGGCCCAATGTCTTCCCCATCGCCTTCGCGGGCATCGCGGGCGCCATCGCCGTGGCCTCGATCCTGAACGCGCGGCTGGTGGAGCGCATGGGCATGCGGTTCCTGTCGCACCTGGCCCTGTTCGGCTTCACGGGCATGGCGGCGCTGCACGTGCTGGTGTCCGCCTTGGGCCACGAGACCCTGTGGACCTTCATCGCCCTGCAGGCCGCCACCATGCTGTTCTTCGGCCTGGTGCCGGGCAATTTCGGGGCCCTGGCCATGCAGCCGCTGGGCCACATCGCGGGCACGGCGTCCTCGGTGCAGGGGCTGATCACCACCGTGGGCGGGGCCCTGATCGGGTTCTTCATCGGCCAGCAGTACGACGGCTCGACCCTGCCCCTGTCGGTGGGCTTCGTGGTCTGCGGCCTGGGGGCGCTGGCCTTCGTGCTGTGGGCCGAGAAGGGCCGGCTGTTCCGCCGCCATGACACGGCCTGATCCCGTTTTCCGCTCATCCCCGCGAAAGCGGGGACCCAGCTCTGTCCAGCTTGACGCCTGTGCTTCAGGACTGGCGAGCCGAGGATGATCCTTCGCCCGCTGCAACACCCAAAGGACTGGGTTCCCGCTTTCGCGGGAATGAGCGGCTGGTTGTGTGACCCGCCCGGCCTGCTAAAGGCCCGGCCATGAGCACCGCCTGGCGCAATGCGCTGCACTACATCCTGCTGTTCGGCGCCACCGGCGTCAGCCTGCCGTTCGCCGGTCTGTGGTTCCAGTCCCAGGGGCTGAGCGGGGCCGAGATCGGCACCCTGCTGGCCGCCCCCATGCTGGCGCGTCTGGTCACCGGCCCCATGATCGCGGTCTGGGCCGACGGCTTCGCCCTGCGCCGCACCGCCATCGCCATTCTCAGCGTCATCGCCGCCGCCGGCTACGGCGCCGCCGGGCTGGTGGAAGGCTTCGCCCTGTGGCTGCCCCTGTGGTTCATCGGGGCGACAGCCGCCGCGGCGGTCATCCCCCTGGCCGACGTGCTGACCCTGCGCGGCGCCGCCCGCGAGGGCTTCACCTTCGCCGCCCCGCGCAGCGCCGGGTCGCTGGCCTTCGTGGCCGCCAATGTGGGCATGGGGGCGCTGCTGCTGCGCGCCTCGCCCGATGTGATCATCGTCTGGCTCGCCGCCGCCTTCCTGATCGGCGCGTTGACGGCCCTGACCGTCCTGCCCGCCGAGCGGGTCCACCCGGGCGCCGCCCCGCCGAAGCGTGAGCGCTTCAAGGGCCTCGGCGCCCTCGTCGCCGACCCGGTGTTCATGACCGCCATCCTGGCCGTGGGCGCCATCCAGGCCACCCACGCCTTCCTGTACGGATTCTCGGCCATCGAGTGGAAGGCGCGGGGCATCCCGGAGTCCATCACCGGCATGCTGTGGGGCTTCAGCGTGGTGGTGGAGGTGCTGTTCATGTGGATCGTGGAGCCGTGGCGGCGGCGGCGCGGGATCGGGCCGTGGCTGCTGCTGATGATCGGCGGCGGCGCGGCGGTGGTGCGCTGGGTCGCTCTGGCCTTCATGCCGCCCCTGTGGCTGCTGTGGCCGCTGCAGGCCCTGCATGCGCTCAGCTTCGCCGCCACCTTCCTCGCCGGATTGCAGATCGTCGAGCGCCTCGCCCCGCCCGCCAACCAGACCGCCGCCCAGACCCTGCTGTCGGCCCTGTCCTCCGGCGTCCTGATCGGCCTCGCCACCCTGATGGCCGGCCCGCTGTACGACGCCTATGGCGCGCTGGGCTATCTGGCCATGGCCGTGCTGGCGGGACTGGGGCTGGCGGCCGGGTGGCGGGTGCGGGGGGCGTTGGCTTAGCGCCGCCCATCCCGGCGCGCGCAATCCTCCCCCATCGGGGGAGGGGGACCATGCGCAGCATGGTGGAGGGGGCC
>NZ_JADWOW010000048.1:0-118813 GCF_015767455.1 Brevundimonas sp. BAL450 | reverse complement strand
CCGCCGCCCGCACCGCCGCCGCCTCCAGGCGCCCAGCCCGCAACGCCGGACGCGCCCTCCATCACCAACACCCAGCTGGTCGGCATCGACGAGGGCGGCATCGTCAAGGTCTCCGGCGAGCATCTTGTGATCCTGCGCCGGGGCCGGGTGTTCAGCGTCTCCATGGCCGACGGCGCGCTGGAGCCGGTGGACGCCATCGACGCCTTCGCGCCCGGCGCCGATCCGGGCCACAGCTGGTACGACGAGATGCTGGTCGTTGGCGACATGGTGACGGTGATCGGCTTCAGCTATTCGCGCGGCGGGACCGAGATCAACCGCTTCCGCCTGTCGCCCGAGGGACGGTTCACCTTCGTCGACAGTCATCAGCTGCGGGCCAGCGACTATTTCTCGTACAGCAACTACGCCGCGCGCCTCATCGGAACGCAGCTGATCGTCTATTCACCACTGCGCTTCAGTTCCGGGACGGACGACGTGCTGGACAGCCTGCCGGGGATCAGCCGGTGGACCGAAGGCCAGGACGAGCCGGCGTTCCGGCGCATCGCCCGCAGCCAGGACGTCTACATGCCGCGCGTCCTGCAGCGCGCCGGGGCCGAATACGTCGCGATGATGCATGTGGTCTATCGCTGCGACCTGGCGGCGGTCGAGCTGGACTGCGCCGCGACGATGGTCATGGGCGACGACTACGCCACCTTCTTCGTGTCGCACAACGCGGCCTATCTCTGGAATGAGGTCGCCCACGAGATCGGCGAATTCGGTTTCGTCTATCGATTCGGCCACGACGGCGGTCCGGTCACCGCCGCTCAGGTCTGGGAGGCGCCGCTCGGTCCGCTAGGCTTCCACGCCAATACAGAAGCCGGCCGCCTGGACCTGCTGGTGGCGGCTCGCGGATCCATCCCGCAATGGGGTGATCAGCCCACGGGGGTGGCCCTGCTGCGTCTGCCCACGTCGCGCTTCGGCGACGGGTCGCGGGCGCCCATGCTGTCCGACTACCAGTTCACGCCGGGCCAGGGGCTCTACCACAGCCTCATCACCGCCCACCGCTTCATCGGCGACTGGGCCTTCTACAGCACGACCACAGGGCCGGGCGCCTATTACGGCCAGCCGGCCGCCACCATGCCCGCCCAACTGGTGGCGGTCCCCATCGCGCCCGGCGAGCCCGTGCTCCTCGACCTGCCTGACGGCGTGGCGCGCATCGAACAGATCGGGCGCGATGCCCTGGCTGTCGGCGGACAGGAAGAGGTGACCTTCACCACCCTGGACCTGTCGTCGGGCTCGCCCGTGCTCGGACCCCGTCACGTTCAGGCCCGCGCCAGTCAGGCGGAATCGCGCAGCCACGCCTTCTTCTTCCGGCCCGACGCGGGGGGCGAGGACGGGCTGCTGGGTCTGCCCATCCTGTCAAACCAGCCGCCCGAAGAGGCGTGGGGGGAGTGGACGCCCCACGCGGCCATGCTGTTCCTGCGGCGTCAGGCCCGGGAACTGTCGGGCCTCGGTCGCCTGGAGGCCTCCGCACAGGGCGTCCGCGACGACGGCTGCCGGGTGTCCTGCGTGGACTGGTACGGCAACGCCCGCCCGATCTTCCTCGGCGACCGCATCTTCGCCCTGATGGGCTACGAAATCGTCGAGGGCCGTCTGGAGGGCGACGGGGTTGAGGAAGTGCGGCGGGCGGACTTCGCCCCGTCCGTCCCGGTTGCGGAGTAACGAGAGGGCTTTCGCCAGATCGCGTGGTCTGGGATAGGGTCGCCCCATGTTCAAATCCGTTCTGGTCGCCAACCGTGGCGAGATCGCCTGTCGTGTCTTCCGCACCGCCCGCGCCATGGGCGTGCGCACCATCGCCGTCTATTCCGAGGCGGACGCCGACGCCCTGCATGTGCGCGAGGCCGATGAGGCCGTGCTGATCGGCCCCGCCGCCGCCCGCGAGTCCTATCTGGACGCGGCGAAGGTGCTGGCCGCCGCGAAGGAGACGGGGGCCGAGGCCATCCATCCCGGTTACGGCTTCCTGTCCGAAAACGCCGACTTCGCCGAGGCTGTGATGGCCGCCGGGCTGGTCTGGATCGGCCCGCCCCCCGCCGCCATCCGCGCCATGGGCCTGAAGGACGCCGCCAAGGATCTGATGGACAAGGCGGGCGTGCCCGTCACGCCCGGCTATCTGGGCGCGGACCAGTCGCTGGAATGCCTCCAGAAGGAGGCCGACGCCATCGGCTATCCGGTGCTCATCAAGGCCGTCGCCGGCGGCGGCGGCAAGGGCATGAAGAAGGTCGAGCGCTCGGCCGACTTCGCGGCCGGTCTCGCCGGGGCCCAGCGGGAAGGGGAGGCCTCGTTTGGCGATCCCCGCGTCCTGATCGAGAAATACATCACCCGCCCGCGCCACATCGAGGTGCAGGTGTTCGGGGACTCCCAGGGCAACGTCGTCCACCTGTACGAACGCGACTGCTCGCTGCAGCGCCGCCACCAGAAGGTGATCGAGGAGGCTCCGGCCCCCGGTATGGACGGCCCGACGCGGGCGGCGGTTACCGAGGCAGCGGTGCGCGCGGCGAAGGCCGTGAACTATGTGGGCGCGGGTACGGTGGAGTTCATCGCCGACGCCTCCGAGGGCCTCAAGCCCGACCGCATCTGGTTCATGGAGATGAACACCCGCCTGCAGGTGGAGCACCCCGTCACCGAGGCCGTCACCGGCGTCGATCTGGTGGAATGGCAGTTCCGCGTGGCGGCGGGCGAGCCCCTGCCGCTTCAGCAGGACGAGATCGAATTGGACGGGTGGGCCATGGAAGCCCGCCTCTACGCCGAGGACCCCGACAACGGCTTCCTGCCCAGCATCGGCCGTCTGGATCACTTCCAGTTGCCCGACGATCTGCGCGTCGACACCGGGGTCGAGCAGGGCGGCGAAGTCAGTCAGCACTACGATCCCATGATCGCCAAGCTGATCGTGCACGAGGATACGCGCGAGGCCGCCGCCGCCCGTCTGGCCGACGCCTGCTGCGAGGTGGAGGTCTGGCCGGTCCGGACCAACGCCGCCTTCCTCGCCCGCTGCCTGGACCATCCCCGCTTCGTCTCCGGCGACGTGGACACCGCCTTCATCGGCGCCGAGGAGGAGACCCTGCTGGCGCAGGAGCTGAAGGATGAGATCGTCGCGGCGGGTCTGACCGACCTGTTCGAGGCGTCTCGCCAGCGCTCAAGGCTCCCCACGGACGACGGGGTGTCTCCCTGGAGCGGACAACGCGAAACCATCACAGGCTTCCGCCTGAACGGCCCGGAGCGGTCCCTCATCACCGGCAGCGTGAATGGCGTCCCGCAAGAGGCGCTGCTGACGCCGAAGCGACAGGACGATGCGTCCTGGTACGAAGTGAGCCTGAACGGGCAGACCTTCCAGGTCGCGCCCGGGATGGAGGGCATCTGGATCGGCGACCGGTATGTGCCCGCATGGTTCGGCGCGGATCAGACCGTGCTGTTCGATGAAGGCCATGCGGTCGCGTTCGCGCCGGCGTCCAACGTGGCCCAGGGTGCCGCCGCCGCCTCAGACGGCTCCCTCCGCGCGCCCATGCCCGGCAAGATCGTCGCGGTCTCGGCCGAGCCCGGTCAGGCCGTCACGAAAGGTCAGTCGATCGTGGTGCTGGAAGCCATGAAGATGGAGCATGCCCTGACCGCGCCGTTCGACGGCGTGGTGGGCGAATTGGCCGTTGCCGTGGGCGATCAGGTGACCGACGGTGCGGTTCTGGCCACCATCACGGCGTCAGCGAACGCGGGGGAATGACCATGAAGACGATGATCGCGGCGGCCGCCCTGGCCCTCAGCCTCACGGCCGGCGTCGCCACGGCCCGGCAGGCGGGCGAAACCGAATCCCAACGCGACCTGACCTGCATGGCCGTGTTTCTGGCCATCGCCGACTCCCAGGACCCCCAGATGCAGCAGGCCGGGACCATCGGCTCCCTGTTCTTCTATGGCCGCCTGCAGGGCCGCGAGCCAGGGGTGAACTGGTTCGAACGCCTGACCGTCTATGCGGACTCCGTCGATATGGAGCAGTTGATGGCCCGCGCGCCGGAATGCGGCGGCATCATCGAACAGGTCGGCCAGGACATGATCGCCTACGCCGAGCAGTACGAAGCGGCCCAATAGGCCGGGTCGCCTCGCGCCCGGCTTTCGGCTAGACGGACCAGACGATTCCGCCAGCACGAGACCGCCCCATGACCTCACGCGCCGCCGTCATCCTCGCCGCCGGGCAGGGCACGCGCATGAAGAGCCCGCTGCCCAAGGTGCTGCACCCGGTGGGCGGTCGCGCCATGCTGGACCACGCCATCGACGCGGCCGAGGCCCTGGACTGCGCGCGCATCGTGGTGGTGGTGGGAACCCATTCCCCCGAGGTCCGCGCCCATGTGGAGAAGCGTCTGGGCGCCGCCGCCGTGGCGGTTCAGGACCCGCCGCTGGGCACCGGCCACGCCGTGCTCGCCGCCCGCGAGGCGCTGGCGGGCTTCTCCGGGCAGGTGGTCATCACCTATGGCGACGTGCCCCTGCTCAAGGCCGACCACATCGCCCCCGCGTTCGGCGCGGACGGCGTCACCGTGCTGGGCTTCGAAGCCGCAGACCCCGCCGCCTACGGCCGCCTGATCGTGGGCGGCGACGGCGCGCTCGAGGCCATCGTGGAGGCGAAGGAAGCCACCCCCGCCCAACTGGCCGTCACCGCCTGCAACTCCGGCGTCATGGCCGTGGACGCCGACCTGCTGTTCCAGCTGCTGGATCAGGTCGGAAACGACAACGCCAAGGGCGAATACTACCTCACCGACATCGTCGCCCTGGCGCGCAGGGGCGGCCACGCCACCCGCGCCGTCTTCGCCGACGAGGCCGCGGTCATGGGGGTCAACAGCCAGGCCGAACTGGCCGAGGCCGAGCGCCTGTTCCAGCAGGTCCGGCGCGAGGCCTTCCTCGCCGCCGGGGTCACCATGCCCGCCCCCCACACCGTCCATTTCGCCTGGGACACCGCGGTCGAGGGCGGCGTGCTGATCGAGCCCAATGTGGTCTTCGGCCCAGGCGTCAGCATCGCCTCTGGCGCCCGCATCCGCGCCTTCTCCCATCTGGAGGGCGCCACCGTGGCCTCCGGCGCCGAGGTCGGTCCCTACGCCCGCCTGCGCCCGGGCGCATCCCTCGGCGAGAACACCAAGGTGGGCAATTTCGTCGAGGTCAAGAACGTCACCATGGGCGCGGGCGCCAAGGCCAACCATCTGGCCTATCTGGGCGACGGCGAGGTGGGGGCGAAGGCCAACATCGGCGCGGGCGTGATCTTCTGCAACTACGACGGCTTCTTCAAACACCGCACCACGGTGGGCGAGGGGGCCTTCGTCGGCTCCAACAGCGCGCTGGTGGCCCCGGTGACCATCGGGGCGGGCGCCATGGTGGGCTCCGGCTCGGTCGTCACCGCAGACGTGGCCCCGGGCGACCTGGCCCTCGGCCGCGCTCCGCAGACCCACAAGCCCGGCTGGGCCGCCCGCTTCATGGAGACGATGCGCGCGAAGAAGGCGAAGAAGGCATGAGCGCCGATCTGCAGAAGAAGACCGCCGGCGAAGCCGCCGCCGAACGCATCCAGCCCGGCATGACCGTGGGCCTCGGCACCGGCTCCACCGCCGCATGGTTCGTCAAGGCGCTGGCCGCCCGCAATCTGGCCGATCTGCGCTGCGTGCCCACGTCAGAGGCCACTGCCGACCTGGCCCGCTCCCTCGGCCTGCCCCTGACGACGCTGGAGGACGTGGCCCGTATCGACATCACCGTGGACGGCGCCGACGAGGTCGGACCGGGCCTCGCCCTCATCAAGGGCGGCGGCGCGGCCCTGCTGCGCGAGAAGCTGGTGTGGGAGGCGTCGGACCGCTGCGTGGTCATCGCCGACGCCGCCAAGGTGGTGAAGGCCCTGGGCCGGTTCGCCCTGCCCATCGAGGTGGTCGCCTTCGGCCACAAGACCACCGCCAACCGCATTGCCGACGTGCTGGCCGACCACGAGATCGGCATGCCCGCCCGCCTGCGCACGGCGGATCGCGGCATCGTCCGCACCGACGGCGGCAACGTCATCTATGACGCGGCCTGCGGCGTCATCGCCGACCCCGCCCGTCTCGCCGCCGACCTCAAGAGCCTGACCGGCGTGGTCGAGCACGGCCTGTTCCTCGACCTGGCCGAGGAGGCCATCATCGGCACGGACACAGGGGTGGAGACGCTCCACCCCTGAGCGGCGGATCAGCGCGACGCGTCGTCTCCGTCGGCCTCGGCTCTCAGCCGTTCGTGAGCCCGGCGAATGGAGCTGGCGACCTCGAACCGGCTGGCCCGGGGAATGGCGCGCGTCCTGTCGGCGTCATAGAGCCCGGTCAGATACGCCAGATCCCAGTCCGTAAGGCTGGGCGTCATCGCGGGGTCTTCGAACACGTTGAGGATCGAGGCGTAGCGGCCGGTGTCGGCCTGCGGATCGATCTGGGCCAGGGTGACCATGGCGACGTAGTCGGCCAGCTGCAGGGCCGTCACGCCCTCCATCTGGTTCATGTCTATGATGACCACCACCCGGCTCATGTCGTCGACGATCTGGCTGTGCAGCTGCGAGGGCGTCCGCACGCTGATGATCGGCGCATAATCCTGGATGCTCGAACAGGAGCCCTGGCACTCGCCCGGGACGCGGACCGCCCGCTGACCCGTGTCGGAGTCCACCGGCATGCTGATCGCCCACCAGCGCACCGGCTGGTCCGAGGTCTGGAAGGCGTTGAGACGGGAGCGGCCGCGGTCCATGCCGGAGCCGCCCGGAAGGAAGTGACGCCTGCGCTGCTCCACCATCTGCTGCGCCATGCCGTCCGGATCATGGGTGGCGATGATCAGGATGTTGGGGCGGCAGCCCGGCGCTCCGGGTGTGAGGCCCATGTCCTCGGCGACGGTCGAGACGCGGTCCACAACAAATTGCGCCGTCTCGGGGATCAGATTGCCGGCGCCGACACAGACCGGCCCGGGCCAGCGGGCGAGCTGCCGGCCCCGGTTCGGCGCGGCCACCTCATTGACGAAGCCCTGGATGAGATCGTCCAGAGGGCGTCCGATCACCTCCACTTCCTCGAGTCGGGTCACGGATTCGCTGGGGCTCGGCTCCTGGGCCTCCGCGGACGTGGTGGCCAGAAGGCTGGCCAGGGCGAGAGCGATCATCATGGTTTGATCCTGTGCGCTGCATCCGTTGCAAAGCAACGATATGCGCAATCGGCGGGAACGTCACGCATTCCTTGGCGGCGGCGCCGACCCGCGTTCGCCGGGCGCGGCGACCTTGTCCCGGCGGCCTGCGTCTCCTAACTCGGTGACACGCAGGGCTTCACGTCACCACCGGCCCGACATTTCAGACCATTCAGACGATTCAGACCCTGTTTTTTCGCTCCAGGGTCTGAAACCAGGAGCCCCGGATGCCCGAGACCTACGACTACGACCTCTTCGTCATCGGCGCCGGTTCCGGCGGGGTGCGGGCGGCGCGGCTGACGGCGCTGGGGGGCAAGCGGGTCGGGATCGCCGAGGAATACCGCTACGGCGGGACCTGCGTGGTGCGCGGCTGCGTGCCCAAGAAGTTCATGGTCTACGCCTCTGAATTTTCGCACATTTTCGAGACCGCGCGCGGCTACGGCTGGACCGTGGACAATCCCACCTTCGACTGGCCGACGTTCCTCGAGGCCAAGGACGTGGAGATCGGGCGCCTGTCGGGCATCTATGCCGCGAACCTGGGCAAGGCCGGGGTCGACACCTTCCACGCCCGCGCGGTGCTCAAGGACGCCCACACCATCGACATGGGCGACAAGGGAACCGTCACGGCCGAGAAGATCCTCATCGCCACCGGCGGCCGTCCGTGGGTCCCCGAGGACCTGCCGGGCATCGAGCACGTCATCACCTCGGAAGAAGCCTTCCACCTCCCCCAACTGCCCAAAAGCATCATGATCGCTGGCGGCGGCTACATCGCCGTGGAGTTCGCGGGCATCTTCGCCGGTCTGGGCGTCGAGACCACCCTGGTCTATCGCGGCCCCAACATCCTGCGCGGCTTCGACGACGACGTGCGCGCCCACATGGCGGGCGAGATCGAGAAGCGCGGCATCAAGGTGGTGCTGGGCTGCCAGCACGAGTCCATCGAGAAGACCGAAACCGGTCTGGTCAGCCATCTGGGCAACGGCATGACGCTGGAGACCGAGCAGATCATGTTCGCCACCGGACGCGTCCCCCACGTGAAGGGCCTGGGCCTCGACAAGGCGGGCGTCGAGCTGACCGAGCACGGCGCCATCAAGGTGGACGGGCACTCGAAGACCACCGCCGACAACATCTGGGCCATCGGCGACGTCACCGACCGCATGAATCTGACCCCCGTGGCCATCCGCGAGGCGGTCGCCTTCCACGAGACGGTGTTCAGGAACAATCCCCAGGCCTTCGACTACGAGGCCGTGCCCACCGCCGTGTTCAGCCAGCCGCCCGTGGGCGTCGTGGGCCTGACCGAGTCCGAGGCCCGCAAGGCCTGCGGCGAGATCGACGTCTACCTGACCCGCTTCCGGCCCATGAAGACCGCCTTCTACGGCGACGACGAGCGCACCCTGATGAAGCTGGTGGTCCGCGCCGCCGACGACCGGGTGGTGGGTTGCCACATCGTCGGCCCCGATGCGCCGGAGATGATTCAGCTGGCGGGCATCGCCGTGAAGGCCGGCCTGACCAAGGCCCAGTGGGACGCCACCTGCGCCGTCCACCCCTCCGCCGCCGAGGAGCTGGTCACCATGCGCGACAAGCAGACGCCCCAGAGCATGTCGGCGGGGTAACCGTCAGGCGCCCATCGCAGGGCGGCGCTCAACCTGCGTGTGGCCCCTCTTGTCATCCCGGAAGCGCCGCAGGCGCTATCCGGGAAGTGACGGGAGAAACCTCCGCAAAGGCCCGGGCGGCGCATCGCGCCGATCCGGGCCAAGGGGCCCGCCGCCACCCTTCGCCCGGCTCAGCCTCCGGCTGTCCGGGCGGTGAGATCGCTGAACGCCCTTCGTCCCGGCTCTTCGCTTCGCTTCGGCCGGGATGACAAGACATCCGATCGGGAAAGGAGATCCCTCAAGCGGCCAGGTTGTCGATCAGCCGGGTCTTCCCCAGCCACGCCGCCGCCAGGATGCGGGCCGGGGCGTCCACGGCCCCGCTGAACGCCGACAGGTCCTCCGCGCGCCGGATCGCCACATAGTCCACCTTGGCGAAGCCCGCCTCGATCAGCGCCTCGGCCGCCGCGGCCTCCACAACCGCCGCCGGCTCGCCCGCTTTCGCCCGCTCCCCCGCTTCACGCAGGATCCCGTTCAGTCGCCGCGCCACCGCCAACTCATCGGCCGACAGGTACGCATTGCGCGAGGACAGGGCCAGGCCGTGGTCGTCCCGCACCGTGGGCGCGCCGACGATCTCGGTGGGGATGTCCAGATCGCGCGCCATTCGCCGGACCACCATCAGCTGCTGATAATCCTTCTCCCCGAACACGGCCACGTCGGCCTGCACCTGATTCAGCAGCTTGGCCACCACCACGGCGACCCCGCCGAAGAAGTGGGGGCGGAAGTCGGTCTCGAGTCCTTCGCTGGGTCCGCCCACCTGCACCGAGGTGGCGAAGCCCTGCGGGTACATCTCGGCGGCGTCCGGGGCGAACAGGATCGAACACCCGGCCCCCGCCAGCAGCTCGGCGTCGCGCGCCTCCTGCCGGGGATAGGTCCCCAGATCCTCGTGGGCGGCGAACTGGGTGGGATTGACGAACACGCTGGCGATTACCGCGTCGCTGCGCCGCCGTGCCTCGGCCACCAGCGCCAGATGCCCTTCATGCAGGGCGCCCATGGTTGGAACGAACCCGATGCGCCTTCCCGCGTTCCTCAGGGCAACCACCTGCGCGCGTAGGTCGGCCACGGTGCGTGTCAGTATGAGTTCGGAGACGGCGGTCATGGTTTACGCGTTAACCTCTCCGATTAAGCGTGTCTTTCAACGGCGTCTTGAGGGCCGTCCGCTAGGGTCGCGCTTATGACGCCGACTGACCTCCTCCGTAAAGGGCTTATGGGCGCAGCGATCCTGTCGCTGGGCGCCTGCGGCATGGTCGAAAGCGATCCCAACCGTTTCGAGAACCTGGCCCAGCGCGTGGCCAGTATCGAGCTGTCCGCCCAACCCTCGCGTGACGCCCCGGCCGCGCCCCGCAGTGCGGATCAGTCCGGCCTGCGCCCGGCCCTGCGGGTCGAGGTGCTGGACCCCCACGCCCTGTGGGACGCCCGCGACGGCGGCCTGCGCGGCGTCGTGGAGGCTGCAGCGCCCGCCGTGGCCGAAGCCGCCGCGCCCGTCCTCGTCCAGGCGGCGAGCGATCAGGTCAGCCGCGCCGTTTCCGAACATCTCCGTCCTGCCGTTTCCGTCCCGGCCCGTCCGGGCGCGGTGATCCAGCTGGGCGCCTTCTCCAGCGAGGCCTCGGCCCGCGAGGCCTGGACCCGCTTCAGCACCGGCGCCGCCCGCGCCGCCCTCGACGGCCTCTCCCCCCGGTTCGAACCGGTGACCGTCAACGGCCGCGAACTGGTCCGTCTCAAGGTCGGCGCCCCGGCCGCGACCGCCGCCGAGATCTGCCGCGCGGCCCAGGTCAGCGATCCCTGGTGCGCCGCCGCCGGACGCGCCTGAGCGCTCCACAGGCGCGACTCTCCGCTTCGTTGACCTTCGGCTTCCCAGCCCCGACTCTCCCCTTATTCCGCCGCGACTGGATTCGCGGCTCAAGGGGCTGTGAGTGAACATGTCTGAGGCGAAGGTCATCGTCGTCGGCAACGAAAAGGGCGGGGCGGGCAAGTCCACCCTGGCCATCCATATCGTCGCCGCCCTGCTGGAGGCGGGGCGTCGGGTGGCGGTCATCGATCTGGACCTGCGGCAGAAGTCGATGGCGCGGTTCTTCGCCAGTCGTCGCGCCTGGCTGGCCGCCAACAACCAGACCCTGCCCGAGCCCCTCATGGCCGATCTCGGCGACGGCGCCGCCCTGGCCCGCGCGGGCGAGGACGAGCAGATGGCCCGCTTCGAGGAGGCCTTCCAGGCCGCGCAGTCGGCCGAGTACATCGTCATGGACACCCCGGGCGGCGACACCGTCCTGTCCCGCGCCGCCCATGGCCGCGCCGACCTGATCGTCACCCCCATGAACGACAGCTTCGTGGACTTCGACCTGCTGGGCCACGTGGACCCGGTGACCCTCGATCTGCTCAAGCCCTCCATCTATTCCGAGACCGTGTGGGAGGCCCGCAAGCAGCGCGCCATCGCCAACGCGGCAAAGGGCCAGACCGGGACCATCGACTGGGTGGTGGTCACCAACCGCCTGGCCGTGTTCGAGGCCCGCAACCGCCGCCGTCTTGAGGAGCGCATGGCCAAGCTGGCCAAGCGGGTCGGCTTCCGCATGGGCCCGGGCCTGCGCGACCGGGTCATCTACCGCGAGCTGTTTCCCTTCGGTCTCACGGTCGCCGACCTGTCCGAACAGGTGCAGCCGGTGGAGATGGCCCTGGCCCACGTCTCGGCCCGTCAGGAGCTCCGCAGCCTGATGCTGTCGCTGGGCCTGGCCGAGGGCGCCCGTCTCGATGACGCGGCCTGACCCGATGATCTCATGGGCCTGATCTGGCTGATCGTCGGCGGCGTCGCCCTGTGGGCCCTGGTCCGTCTGGGCCGCCTGACCGAAGGGCCGGGCAGGGGACATTGGCGGGTGTCGGCCACCATCATCGCGGCGGCCTGCCTGGGCGGGGGCGCGCTGGCGCTCGCGCGCGGATCCTGGCTGATCGGAGGAACCCTGATCGCTGTCGGACTGTACTTCGCCCTCTCGTCGCGCATCCGGGCGGTCGTTCGTTCGGTGGAGTCGGGCATGAGTGCGAAGGAAGCCCGGGACACCCTCGGCGTCACGGCTGACGCGACCACGGAGCAGATCAACGCCGCCTGGAAACGCCTTATGGCCCGCGCCCACCCTGATCAGGGCGGCACCCAGGGGCTGGCCGCGCGCCTGAACGCGGCCCGGGATCGGCTGCTGAAGGGCTGATCAGTCCGGCCGGACCACCATGCAGGTGACGCGGCGCTCGGCCAGGGCCGCGCAGGCGGCGCGGGCGCTGTCCTCGGTCAGGCCGGTGAAGCGGCTGCGATACCATTCCCCGGCGGTCTGGACGGCCCGCTCGGCGCCGGTGAACTGGGTGCGGAAGCGGCGGTTGACCTCGGTCAGCCAGTTGTCGGCCACGTTGCGGTCGCGGAAAGCGCCCACCTGCACGGCCCAGGTCCCGGCCGCTCGCGCTGGTTCAGCCTCGCGCGCCGGACGCAGGGCCGCCTGTTGCGACGGCGCGCCGTTGAGCGCGGCGGTGAAGCTGGGGCTGCTCGACGTCACCCGCGACGTGTCGGCCGGGGCGGAGGTGAAGGCCACCGCCGTGCTCGTTTCCGGCTGGCTGTCGCTGCCGAAGGTCTCGACCGAGGCGTACTGGACCGGCCCGGACGCCGCGCTGCCGACGCCGTAGCCGCGGGATTCAAAGAAGGCCTGGGCGACCTGGATGGACTCGCCCGCCGCGCGGCGGCGCTCCACCTCGAAACCGGTGTTCATCAGTTCGGCCACATGGTCGTTGCGGGTGCGGCTGGAGCGTCCGCCCAGCACCACGGTGATGATGCGGCGTCCATCGCGCACGGCCGACGCCGCCAGATTGTAGCCCGAGGCGTTGGTGAAGCCCGTCTTGATGCCGTCATAGCCGTTGCCCGAGTGCAGCAGCCCGTTGGTGTTGCCATACTGCCGGCCGTTGTAGACCCAGTGGTGCTGGCCGAAATAGTGATAGTACTGCGGGTAGTCACGCATCACCGCGCGGCTCAGGATCGCCAGGTCGCGGGCGGACGAAATCTGTCGGCTGTCGGGCAGGCCGTGGGGGTTCACGAAGCGGGTCTGCGTCATGCCCAGCTCCTGCGCCCGCAGGGTCGACATGGCGGCGAAGCGGGCCTCGGACCCGCCCACATGCTCGGCGATGGCCACGGCGATGTCATTGGCCGAGCGCACCGCCAGCGAACGGATGGCGTCATCCACGGAAATGCGCTGACCGGCGGCCAGGCCCAGTTTCGAGGGCGGCTGCGAGGCGGCGCGCGGCGACACGGTGATCATGTCGTCCATCGCGATACGGCCCTCGGCCAGGGCCTCGAACGTCATGTACAGCGTCATGACCTTGGTGATGGAGGCAGGATAGCGCGGATTGTCGGCCCGTCGCGCGAACAGCACCTCGCCGGACTCCGCGTCCACCACGATGGCGGCGTATCGGGTGTTTTCGCCCGACTGGGCCACCAGGGGCTCGGCGCCGGGCGTGGGCGTGAGCCCGGCCGCGACCAGGACGAAGGCGAACAGAAGCGCTTGCACAAGGCCGACGTGGCGTCGGCCGGCTTGTCGTGTGAATGCCGTCATTGACCCGATAGCCTCTTTACTCACGCGCGACCCGACGCCCCCGATATCGCCACGCACCAAACCGCTATCATGCTTCATTGAGGTTTCGGCGTGGTAAACAACCGACAAACGCAATTTTGAACGCCTCTGGGGAAAACCGTCAAGAAAGTTTCATTGTGCGGTGCACAAAACATCCTTGACCCTTTCTCGCACGTGCGTCATAAGCCACACGTCGCCCGGGATTCTCCCCAGGCGAGAAAAATCATGGGGCGGGATGCACCGCCCAGACCGTTCAGGAGCATGACCATGGCTGACACCGCCGAGACCGTGAAGAAGACCATCGATCAAGCCAGCGCCAAGGCCGAGAAGACCCAGGCCGCCGGCGCCAAGGTTTTCCGTGACAGCGTCGAAAAGAGCGTCGCGGGCATGAGCGAACTCAACGCTCACGGGAAGAAGAACCTGGAAGCCATGGTCGAAAGCGCCACCGCCGCCCAGAAGGGCGCCGAGGCAATCGGCCAGCAGACCCTGGCCTATTCGAAGAAGTCCTGGGAAGACGGCGTCGCCGCCGCCCAATCCCTGACCCAGGCCCGTTCGGTTCAGGAACTGGTTGAACTGCAAACCGCCTTCGCCAAGACCTCGGTCGAAGCCTGGCTGGGCGCTTTCAACAAGACCACCGAACTGTACACCGCTTCGGTCAAGGACGCCTTCAAGCCGATCAACGAGCGCGTCACCGCGACCGTCGAGACCTTCCAGGCCGCGCGCTAAACCGCACTGTCTGTCGAGATCGAAAGGGCCCGGAGCGCAGCTCCGGGCCCTTTTTCGTGGGCGAAAACCGCTCAAGTCCGGGGATTGCGCGCAAGCGTGATCGACCGCCCCTTTTAAAACCCCCGACTTTCCATATCTAATCCATGGTGAGCAGGACCGAGTCCCTGCTCCGGGATTGAAGCGTAGAGACAGCGGAACAGCATGCCGTCGAGGAAAACGGATCAGGGACAGACAGGCGGGGGCGGCTTCGGCACAGCCGTCGTCACCGAAACCCGGCCCAAGCTGCAGAAGCCGTCGCTGTATCGCGTTCTGATCCTGAACGACGACTACACGCCGATGGAGTTCGTCATCTACGTGCTGGAGCGGTTCTTCGCCAAGTCGCGCGAGGACGCCACCCGCATCATGCTGCATGTGCATCAGCATGGCGTGGGCGTTTGCGGGGTGTTCACCTACGAAGTGGCCGAAACCAAGGTCGCCCAGGTGGTGGAGACCGCCCGCCGACACCAGCACCCGCTGCAATGCACAATGGAAAAGGACTGAGAGGAACCCCTGTTGCCCTCATTTTCGCGCCACCTCGAAGAAACCCTGCACCGGGCGGTCGCCTACGCCAATGAGCGCCGGCACGAATACGCCACGCTGGAGCACCTTCTGCTGGCGCTCGTCGACGACCCCGAAGCGGGCGCCGTCATGGCCGCCTGCAACGTCGACCTGGTCAATCTGAAGACCGCGCTCGCCCTCTACGTCGACACCGACCTGGCGGCTCTGGCCACCTCCATGGGCGAGGACGCCAAGCCCACGGCCGGCTTTCAGCGCGTGATCCAGCGCGCGGTCATCCATGTCCAATCGTCGGGCCGCGAGGAAGTCACCGGCGCCAATGTGCTGGTGGCCATCTTCTCCGAGCGCGAGAGCCACGCCGCCTATTTCCTGCAGGAGCAGGACATGACCCGCTATGACGCGGTCAACTACATCGCCCATGGCATCGCCAAGAAGGCGGGCGCGTCCGAGCCCAAGGCCGGCCGCAACGGACCGTCGGCGGAGGAAGGCGAGGAAGCCTCCGTGGTCAAGCAGGGCGGCGAGGCCCTGGACGCCTATTGCGTCAACCTCAACGAGAAGTCGAAGGACGGAAAGATCGACCCCCTCATCGGCCGTCAGGCCGAGGTGGAGCGCTCGATCCAGATCCTGTGCCGCCGCACCAAGAACAACCCGCTGCTGGTTGGCGACCCCGGCGTGGGCAAGACCGCCATCGCCGAAGGCCTGGCGCGCAAGATCGTCAATAACGAGGTGCCCGACGTCCTCAAGAACGCCACCATCTTCTCGCTCGACATGGGCGCGCTGCTGGCCGGCACCCGCTATCGCGGCGACTTCGAGGAGCGTCTGAAGCAGGTGGTCAAGGAGCTGGAGAACCACCCGGACTCCATCCTGTTCATCGACGAGATCCACACGGTCATCGGCGCCGGCGCCACCTCGGGCGGAGCCATGGACGCCTCGAACCTGCTGAAGCCGGCGCTCGCCTCGGGCAGCCTGCGCTGCATGGGCTCGACCACCTACAAGGAATACCGCCAGCACTTTGAGAAGGATCGCGCCCTCGTGCGCCGGTTCCAGAAGATCGATGTGAACGAGCCGACGGTGGACGACACCATCAAGATCCTGAAGGGCCTCAAGAGCTACTACGAGACCTTCCACAAGCTGCGCTACACCGATGCGGCGATCCGCTCGGCGGTGGAGCTGTCGGCCCGCTACATGACCGACCGCAAGCTGCCGGACAAAGCCATCGACGTGATCGACGAGGCCGGCGCCAGCCAGATGCTGCTGCCGGAATCCAGGCGCAAGAAGACCATCGGCCAGAAGGAGATCGAGGCCGTCGTCTCCAAGATGGCCCGCATCCCTGCCAAGTCGGTCTCCAAGTCCGACACCGAGGCGCTCAAGAACCTGCATCTGGACCTGCAGCGCGCGGTGTTCGGTCAGGATCAGGCCATCGAGCAACTGGCCACGGCCATGAAGCTGGCCCGCGCCGGCCTGCGCGATCCTGACAAGCCCATCGGCAGCTATCTGTTCAGCGGCCCCACCGGGGTCGGCAAGACCGAGGCGGCCAAGCAGCTGGCGGGCACCCTGGGCATCGAGATGCTGCGCTTCGACATGTCCGAGTACATGGAGCGCCACACCGTCAGTCGCCTGATCGGCGCGCCTCCGGGCTATGTGGGCCACGACCAGGGCGGCCTGCTGACCGACGCGGTGGATCAGCATCCCCACGCGGTGGTCCTGCTGGACGAGATCGAGAAGGCGCACCCCGACGTCTACAACATCCTGCTCCAGGTCATGGACCACGGCATGCTGACGGACGCGGTGGGCAAGAAGGTCGACTTCCGCAACGTGGTGCTGATCATGACCACCAACGCGGGGGCCGCCGACAACGCCCGCGCCGCCATCGGCTTCGGCCGCGGCAAGGTGGAGGGCGAGGACGACAAGGCCATCCAGCGCCTGTTCACGCCCGAGTTCCGCAACCGCCTGGACGCCATCGTGGCCTTCAAGCCCCTGGGTCAGGACGTCATCCGTCAGGTGGTGACCAAGTTCGTGCTGCAGCTGGAAGCCCAGCTGGCGGACCGCAACATCACCATCGAACTGACCGACGAGGCCACCGACTGGCTGGCCCAGAACGGCTTCGACGAGCTGTACGGCGCGCGGCCCCTGGCCCGCGTCATCCAGGACTCGATCAAGAAGCCCTTGGCCGACGACATCCTGTTCGGACGTCTGATGCGCGGCGGCCATGTGAAGGTGACGCTGAAGGACGGCAAGATCGCCTTCGACATCACCACGGCCGATACGGGCCCCGCCAAGCGCAAGGCGGGCGAGAAGACCGAGGCGGTGGAGTAGGGGCTGATCCAAGTCGAAGCTTTAGCGTTAGGCTCCGTGTAAGATGACGGAGGCGGCGTGACGGGCATCGACTGGCGGCTGGATCGGAAGCGGGCGCGCAAGCTGGGCGCTGTGCTGGGCGTCGGCCTGGCCCACGTCGCCCTGCTGGCCGTTCTCACCCGGTCCCAGCCCCTGCCGCCCGACCCGCCGCTCCCTCCCATCGAGGTCTTTCTGGTTCCGCCGCCCGAGCCGGAGCCCGAGCCCCCGCCGCCGGACCCGTCGCCCGAGGCGGGGGGCGGGGCGCCCGCCGCGCCCTCGGTGGTCCACACGCCGCCGAACCCGCCGCCCGAGCCGCCCGAGATCATCGCCCCCATCGAGCAGGCGCCCGAGCCCGCGCTCAATGTCGGCGCCGCCCCCACGGAAAGCCCCGAGCCCGGCATGGGCCAGGGCGGGCAGGGGACCGGCACAGGCACGGGAACCGGCGCGGGCGACGGCCCCGGCTCGGGCAGCGGTCCGGCGCAGATCGTCCGCGGCCCCACCCTGGGCCAGATCCAGGCCGCCCATCCGCCCGGCGCGCGCAGCGTTTATGGACGGGTCAGCCTGTCCTGCGTCATCCGTCTGGACCAGTATCTGGACCAGTGTCGCGTGGTCAGCGAATCCCCCCCCGGTCGGGGCTTCGGCGAGGCGGGACTTGTCGTCTCCCGTTATTTCCGCTTTCGTCCTCCCACGCAGGGTGGTCGTCCCGTGGAGGGCCGGCGCGTCGTCGTCGGCGTCGACTTCGGTCGGCCGCGCCGCTGAGCGCGCCAACCCATTGACGCAATCTGAATCCCCTGTATAAGGCCCGTCTTCCGCGAAAGACGCGCAGCGCGCTCCTGGTCTGTCGACCGGAGCGTTCTTCGCGTCTGCGACGCGTATTGGAGAGATCGACAACGTGGCCCGTATCGCAGGCGTCAACATTCCGACGAACAAGCGCGTTGAGATCGCGCTTCAGTACATTCATGGCATTGGCCCGAAGTCGGCCAGGGACATCACCGCCAAGGTCGGCATCGAACCCGCGCGTCGGGTCAACGAGCTGACCGACGCCGAGGTGCTCCAGATTCGTGAAGCGATCGACAGCGACTTCATGGTCGAGGGCGACCTGCGCCGCGAGACGTCCATGAACATCAAGCGCCTGATGGACCTGGCCTGCTACCGCGGCCTGCGTCACCGCAAGGGCCTGCCGGTCCGCGGTCAGCGCACCCACACCAACGCCCGCACCCGCAAGGGTCCGGCCAAGCCGATCGCCGGCAAGAAGAAGTAATCGGGAAGAACTGACTGATGGCCAAGGAACCGGGTCGCGTCAAACGCCGCGAGCGCAAGAACATCACCTCCGGCGTCGCCCACGTGAACGCCAGCTTCAACAACACCATGGTGACCATCACCGACGCGCAGGGAAATGCGATTTCCTGGTCGTCGGCCGGCCACATGGGCTTCAAGGGTTCGCGCAAGTCGACCCCGTACGCCGCCCAGATGGCCGCCGAGGACGCGGCCAAGAAGGCCGGCGAGCACGGCGTCAAGACCCTGGAAGTCAACGTCTCGGGCCCCGGCTCCGGGCGTGAGTCGGCCCTGCGCGCCCTGCAGGCCGCGGGCATGACCATCACCACCATCCGCGACGTCACCCCGATGCCGCACAACGGATGCCGCCCGCCCAAGCGCCGCCGCGTCTAAGCCTGCCGCCGACCCCATTCCTACGCCGGTCCTGGCGTCCAGAACGCTGGACGCGGGCCCGGCGAAACCCGTTCGAGGGACATCGATGATCGAAAGAAACTGGCAAGAGCTGATCCGTCCCGAAAAGCCGCAGATTGACGCGGGCGGCGATCCGCAGCGCAAGGCGCGGCTGGTGGCGGAACCGCTCGAGCGCGGCTTCGGCGTGACGCTGGGCAACGCGCTTCGCCGCGTGCTGCTGTCGTCGCTGCAAGGCGCGGCCGTGACCGCCATCCAGATCGACGGCGTGGTGCACGAGTTCTCGTCGCTGGAAGGCGTCCGCGAGGACGTCGTGGACATCGTCCTGAACATCAAGCAGCTGGCCCTGCGCCTGCACGCCGAAGGCCCCAAGCGCATGACGCTGAAGGCCACCGGCCCCGGTGCCGTGACCGCTGCCCAGATCGAGACCTCGGCAGACATCGAGGTGCTGAACCCCGACCACGTGCTCTGCACCCTGGACGACGGCGCCTCGGTCCGCATGGAGCTGACGGTTCAGAACGGCAAGGGCTACGTGGCCGCCGAGTTCAACCGTCCGGAAGACGCCCCCATCGGCCTGATCTCGGTGGATGCGCTCTATTCGCCGGTCAAGCGCGTCGCCTACCGGGTCGAGCCGACCCGCCAGGGCCAGTCGCTGGACTACGACAAGCTGATCATGGAAGTGGAGACCAACGGCGCGGTGTCGCCGGTGGACGCCGTGGCCTACGCCGCCCGCATCCTTCAGGACCAGCTGCAGATCTTCATCACCTTCGACGAGCCCAAGGCGGCGGTTGAGGCGTCGGACGGCAAGCCCGATCTGCCGTTCAACCCGGCCCTGCTGAAGAAGGTGGACGAGCTGGAGCTGTCGGTCCGTTCGGCCAACTGCCTGAAGAACGACAACATCGTCTACATCGGCGACCTGATCCAGAAGACCGAGGGCGAAATGCTTCGCACCCCGAACTTCGGCCGCAAGTCGTTGAATGAAATCAAGGAAGTCCTCGCTTCGATGAGCCTGTCGCTCGGCATGGATGTGCCGAACTGGCCGCCGGAGAACATCGAGGAACTCGCCAAGAAGTTCGAAGACCAGATCTAGGTTGCTAAAGGGCCGGGGCGGCGTTGACGCCCGGTCTGACTGAGGAGAGACCCCAATGCGCCACGGCGCCGCTCATCGTAAGCTCGGCCGCACGGCCAGCCACCGCCAGGCCATGCTGGCCAACATGGCTGCGTCGCTGATCAAGCACGAGCAGATCACGACGACCTTGCCCAAGGCCAAGGAGCTTCGTCCCTACGTGGAGAAGCTCGTGACCCTGGCCAAGAAGGGTGATCTGGCCGCGCGCCGTCAGGCCATCAGCCAGGTCCGCGACGTGACCCAGGTCGGCAAGCTGTTCGACACCATCGGCGGTCGTTACGCCGAGCGTCCGGGCGGTTACATCCGCATCATGAAGGCGGGCTTCCGCCACGGCGACAACGCCGCCATGGCCGTGATCGAGTTCGTCGACCGCGACGTGGACGCCAAGGGTCTGGACTCCGGTCCGGTCTACTCGGCCGTCGACGATTCCGAGGACTGATCGGTCCCTTCTGATCTGGTTTGAATTGAGGGCGGCGGGCTTCGGGTCCGCCGCCCTTTTTCTATCCGCCGCCCATCAGCGCATAAAGCACCGCCGCCCAGACGGCGGCGACGGCGAGGACGTATCCGGCCGTGATCCGGCGGGGCGGGGGCAGGGGTGGTCTGTCTTTCCGGTTCATCGATCAGGATGAAGCGTCGATTGCCCCCGGCGGCCAATCGATTTAAGCGGAGCCTTCTTGTGAGGTTTCTTCACATGCGCCGCCCGCTTCCGCCCCTCAACGCCCTGCGCGCCTTCGAGGCCTTCGCCCGTCACGGCTCCATGACGGCCGCCGCCGACGAACTGTGCGTCACCCACGGCGCCGTCAGCCGGCAGGTGAAACAGCTTCAGGATCAACTGGGCGTGGTTCTGGTGGAGGGCCCCCGCAACCGCCTCCAGCTGACGCCCGCGGGCCGTATCCTGGCCGACGGCCTCACGGCGCCCTTCGACGGCATAAGCCAGGCGGTCTCCGCCGCGCGGGCCGGGCCGGGCGCCCGCCGCGAGATCGAGATCGCCTGCCTGGGCACCTTCGCCATGAAATGGCTGATTCCGCGCCTGTCCCGCTTCGTGGAGCAGCATCCGGATTTGAGAGTGCGGGTCTCGGAGTCCTTCGGGCCCGTGGATTTCCGCCGCCAATCCTGTGACGGCGCCATCCGCATCGTCGACCACGATGATCCGGCGTTTGAGCCCAGGGCTGCCTTCCTGGCCAACAACCACGGGCCCGTGGTCGCGGCCGACCTGGCCGGGGCGGACCTGACCGTCGCCGACCTGTTCCGTCTGCCCCGCCTGTACGCCACCACCTACCGCGAGGGTTGGCGGACCTGGACGGCGGCCAACGGGCTGGACCTGCCGCCGCCGACGGCCGAGCGCGAGTTCGGCCACAACCATTCCCTGATCGAGGCCGCCGCGGCTGGGCTGGGCGCCGCCGTCATTCCGTGGAGCTTCGTGGCGCCGGACATCGAGTCCGGCCGCCTGGCCGCGCCGTTCGGCTTCATCTCGCGGCCCGCGTCCTACGTCTTCCTGCGTCCGCCCCACCGCGCCGACCCGGCCATGGACGCCTTTCAGGACTGGCTGATCGCCGAGGGCGCCGCGACGCCGGCCCCGCCTGCCCCTATCCGGCCGGCGTGACGTCCAGCAACTCGACCTTGAACAGCAGGGCCGAATTCGGCGGGATCTCGCCGCCGCCCGCGCCGCGCCCGCCATAGGCGAGGCCGGCGGGAATGACGAAGTTGAACGTCTCCCCGACCCGCATCAGCTGAAGACCCTCGGTCCAGCCGGAAATGACGCGGTTCAGCGGAAATTCGATCGGCTCGCCCCGCTCGTAGGAGCTGTCGAACACCCGCCCGTCGATGAAGGTCCCCTCATAGTGCACCCGCACCGTATCCGTCGGCCCGGGCATGGCGCCGTCGGCGTTGGGGCGCCCCTCACGCCGATATTGCAGGCCGCTTTCCGTCGTGCCCCAGCCCCGCCGCGCCCCGCTCCACGCCAGATAGGCCGCCTGACCCGCCTCCCAGCGTTCCTGCGAGGGCGGGCCCGGATCGACCGGCGCGGGCTGAGGCACCGTAGCGCAGGCGGCGAGGGCGAGGGTGAGGGCGGCGAGGGGGATCAGGGTGCGGTTCATGGCATGACGCTAGCCGATTCCGGCATCTGCGGATATCTGGACGCGAGGGCCTTTATTTCGTCCGAAAAGCGAGTATATGTGCCCGCTCCGCTGATTCCGAACAGAAGCTGCGCGAAAGCGCCGAGGCGTGGTCCGTCGCCCTCCGACCACCGCGAAGGCGTGCTCCTCCCCAAGGGAGCCACTGAAATTTCAGGCGTTCTGGTCCCAAGACTTCGTGTCCGGGCCGAGGGTGAACGCCGAGAAACCGGGTCACGGGTCGCCGTAAAGGCGTCGCCGTGGCCGCTGCATTGTGACGCGGGTCCACGCCCGCGCGATTGGGAAAACGAATGGCAAAGTCCACCGCCGGCCTGACCATCAACGGCCAGATCGCCTCCGCCCAGACCTTCACCGGCAAAAAGCGCATCCGCAAGTCCTTCGGGCGCATCCCCGAGGCGGTGCAGATGCCGAACCTGATCGAGGTTCAGCGCGCGTCCTACGAGCAGTTCCTGCAGCGCGAGGTCCGTCCCGGCCAGCGCAAGGACGAGGGTATCGAGGCGGTCTTCAAGTCGGTCTTCCCGATCAAGGACTTCAACGAACGCGCCGTGCTGGAATATGTCTCCTACGAGTTCGAGGAGCCCAAGTACGACGTCGAGGAATGCATCCAGCGCGACATGACCTACGCCGCGCCGCTGAAGGTCAAGCTGCGCCTGATCGTGTTCGAGACCGACGAGGAGACCGGCGCGCGCTCGGTCAAGGACATCAAGGAGCAGGACGTCTACATGGGCGACATCCCGCTCATGACCGGCAAGGGCACCTTCGTCGTCAACGGCACCGAGCGGGTGATCGTCTCCCAGATGCACCGGTCGCCGGGCGTCTTCTTCGACCACGACAAGGGCAAGACGCACGCCTCGGGCAAGCTGCTGTTCGCCGCCCGCGTGATCCCCTATCGCGGCTCCTGGCTGGACTTCGAGTTCGACGCCAAGGACCTCGTCTATGTGCGTATCGACCGTCGCCGCAAGCTGCCCGCCACCACCTTCCTGATGGCCTTGGGCATGGACGGCGAGGAGATCCTGCGGACCTTCTACGAAACCGTCCCCTACGAGAAGCGCGGCGAAGGCTGGGTCACCCCCTACAAGCCCGAGCGCTGGCGCGGGGTTAAGCCCGAATTCGATCTGGTCGACGCCGACACCGGCGAAGTCGCCGCCCCGGCCGGAACCAAGGTCAGCGCCCGTCAGGCCAAGAAGCTGGCCGACGGCGGCCTGAAGTCCCTGCTGCTGGCGCCCGACGCCCTGCTGGGGCGCTACCTGGCCGCCGACGCGGTCAACATGGAAACCGGCGAGATCTACGCCGAGGCCGGCGACGAGCTGGACCAGGCCGCCATCGAGCTGCTCGAGGAGAGCGGCTTCTCCACCATCGACGTGCTGGACATCGACCACGTCACGGTCGGCGCCTACATGCGCAACACCCTGCGGGTGGACAAGAACGACGCCCGCGAGGACGCCCTGTTCGACGTCTACCGCGTCATGCGCCCGGGCGAGCCGCCGACGCCGGAAGCGGCCGACGCCATGTTCAACAGCCTGTTCTTCGATTCCGAGCGCTACGACCTGTCCTCGGTCGGCCGCGTGAAGATGAACATGCGCCTGGAGACGCCGGAAGTCGCCGACGACATCCGCGTCCTGCGCAAGGACGACGTGCTCAAGGTCCTGCAGATCCTGGTGGGCCTGAAGGACGGCCGCGGCGAGATCGACGACATCGACAACCTCGGCAACCGCCGGGTCCGTTCGGTGGGCGAGCTGCTGGAGAACCAGTACCGCGTCGGCCTGCTGCGCATGGAGCGCGCCATCAAGGAGCGCATGTCCTCGGTCGATATCGACACGGTCATGCCGCACGACCTGATCAACGCCAAGCCGGCCGCCGCGGCCGTGCGCGAGTTCTTCGGGTCGTCGCAGCTGTCCCAGTTCATGGACCAGACCAACCCGCTGTCGGAAATCACCCACAAGCGCCGCCTGTCGGCGCTCGGCCCGGGCGGTCTGACCCGCGAGCGCGCCGGCTTCGAAGTCCGCGACGTGCACCCGACCCACTACGGCCGCATCTGCCCGATCGAAACGCCGGAAGGCCCGAACATCGGCCTGATTAACTCGCTGGCCACCCACGCGCGGGTCAACAAGTACGGCTTCATCGAGAGCCCGTACCGCCGCATCAAGGACGGCAAGACCACCGACGACGTGGTCTACATCTCGGCGATGGAAGAGGCGAAATACACCATCGCCCAGGCCAACATCGAGCTGAAGGACGGCGAAATCGTCGAGGATCTGGTCCCGGGCCGGATCAACGGTGAATCCCAGCTTCTGCCCAAGGAAGCGGTCGACATGATGGACGTGTCGCCGAAACAGGTCGTTTCGGTCGCCGCGGCCCTGATCCCGTTCCTGGAAAACGATGACGCCAACCGGGCCCTGATGGGCGCCAACATGCAGCGTCAGGCCGTGCCGCTGGTGCAAGCTGACGCCCCGCTCGTGGGCACCGGCATGGAAGACGTGGTGGCCCGCGACTCCGGCGCCGTGGTCGTGGCTCGCCGCGACGGCGTGGTCGAGCAGATCGACGGCACCCGCATCGTGGTGCGCGCCACCTCGGACCTGGAAGCCGCCCGCTCGGGCGTGGACATCTACCGCCTGTCCAAGTTCCAGCGCTCCAACCAGTCCACCTGCATCAACCAGCGCCCGATCGTGCGCGTGGGCGATGCGGTCAAGAGCGGCGACGTCATCGCCGACGGCCCGTCCACGGACCTGGGCGAACTGGCCCTGGGCCGCAACGCGCTCGTCGCGTTCATGCCCTGGAACGGCTACAACTTCGAGGACTCGATCCTGATCTCCGAGCGCATCGTGCGCGACGACGTCTTCACCTCCATCCACCTGGAGGAGTTCGAGGTCATGGCCCGCGACACCAAGCTCGGGCCCGAGGAAATCACCCGCGACATCCCCAACGTCGGTGAAGAAGCCCTCCGCAATCTGGACGAGGCCGGCATCGTCGCCATCGGCGCCGAAGTGCACGCCGGCGACATCCTGGTCGGCAAGGTCACGCCCAAGGGCGAGAGCCCGATGACCCCGGAAGAGAAGCTGCTGCGCGCCATCTTCGGCGAAAAGGCCTCGGACGTGCGCGACACCTCCCTGCGCCTGCCGCCCGGCGCCAGCGGCATCATCATCGACGTCCGAGTCTTCAACCGTCACGGCGTCGACAAGGACGAGCGCGCCATGGCCATCGAGCGTTCGGAAATCGAACGCCTGGGCAAGGACCGCGACGACGAGCTCAAGATCCTCGAGCGCAACGTCTATTCGCGCCTCAAGGAGCTGGTGCTCGGCAAGACCGCCGTGTCCGGTCCCAAGGGCCTGGGCCGCGGCGAGATCACCGAGGCCAAGCTGGACGAACTGTCGCGCGGCCTGTGGTGGCAGATCGCCATGGACGACGAAAAGGCCCAGGGCGAGCTCGAGGCCATGAAGAAGTCGTTCGAGGACGCCCGCAAGGCCCTCGACCGTCGCTTCGAGGACAAGGTCGAGAAGCTGCAGCGCGGCGACGAACTGCCCCCGGGCGTCATGAAGATGGTCAAGGTCTTCGTGGCTGTGAAGCGCAAGCTGCAGCCCGGCGACAAGATGGCCGGCCGCCACGGCAACAAGGGCGTGATCTCCAAGATCCTGCCCATGGAGGACATGCCCTTCCTCGAGGACGGCACGCCGGTCGACGTCGTGCTGAACCCGCTGGGCGTGCCCTCGCGCATGAACATCGGCCAGATCTTTGAAACGCACCTGGGCTGGGCTTCGGCCGGTCTGGGCCGCCAGATCAAGGGTCTGCTCGAGGACTGGACCCAGAACGGGGGGCAGAAGAAGGCCCTGATCGAACGCCTCACCGAGATCTACGGCGCGGACACCCCCCTGCCGCAGGACGAGGACGAGCTGATCGAACTGGCCCGCAACCTGTCCAAGGGCGTTCCGTTCGCCACCCCGGTGTTCGACGGCGCGCACATCTCGGACATCGAGCGCCTGCTGGAAGAGGCCGGCCTGAACAAGTCCGGCCAGTCCTGGCTGTACGACGGCCAGACCGGGGAGCGCTTCAAGCGTCCGGTCACGGTCGGCTACATCTACATGCTGAAGCTGCACCACCTGGTGGACGACAAGATCCACGCCCGCTCCATCGGCCCCTACAGCCTGGTCACCCAGCAACCGCTGGGCGGCAAGGCCCAGTTCGGCGGCCAGCGTTTCGGCGAGATGGAGGTGTGGGCGCTGGAGGCTTACGGCGCCGCCTACACCCTGCAGGAGATGCTGACGGTGAAGTCCGACGACGTGGCCGGCCGCACCAAGGTCTACGAAGCCATCGTCCGCGGCGACGACAGCTTCGAGGCGGGCATTCCCGAGAGCTTCAACGTGCTCGTCAAGGAAATGCGCTCGCTGGGTCTGAACGTGGAGCTGGAGAACGGCTGATCGACCGATGATCCCTCCTCACGCAAGCGGGGAGGGACGGTCTCTCGCTCTTCTCCCTCAATGAATTTTGGCGGGTAGCCCCGCAGAAGGAATCAAGATGAACCAGGAAGTCCTGAACATCTTCAACCCGGTCCCGGTCACCCCGACCTTCGACCAGATCAAGATCGCCCTGGCCTCGCCGGAGAAGATCAAGTCCTGGTCGTTCGGCGAGATCAAGAAGCCGGAGACGATCAACTACCGCACGTTCAAGCCCGAGCGTGACGGCCTGTTCTGCGCCCGCATCTTCGGTCCGACCAAGGACTACGAGTGCCTGTGCGGCAAGTACAAGCGCATGAAGTACAAGGGCATCATCTGCGAGAAGTGCGGCGTGGAGGTCACCCTGGCCCGCGTCCGTCGCGAGCGCATGGGCCACATCGAACTGGCCGCCCCGGTCGCCCACATCTGGTTCCTGAAGTCCCTGCCCAGCCGCATCTCGCTGATGCTGGACATGGCCCTGAAGGACGTGGAGCGGGTTCTCTATTTCGAGAACTACATCGTCACCGAGCCGGGCCTCACGCCCCTCAAGCAGAACCAGCTTCTGACCGAGGACGAGTACTACCAGTTCCAGGAAGAGTACGGCGATGACGGCTTCACCGCCGAGATCGGCGCCGAGGCCGTGCGCGGCCTGCTTATGGGCATCGACCTGCACGCCGAGGCCGAGAAGCATCGCGCCGAACTGGCCGACAGCCCCTCGGAGCTGAAGGCCAAGAAGGCCTCCAAGCGCCTCAAGATCATGGAAGCCTTCATCGAGTCCGGCAACAAGCCGGAGTGGATGATCCTGACCATCGTGCCGGTCATCCCGCCGGAACTGCGCCCGCTGGTGCCGCTGGACGGCGGCCGCTTCGCCACCTCCGACCTGAACGACCTGTATCGCCGGGTCATCAACCGGAACAACCGCCTGAAGCGCCTGATGGAGCTTCGCGCGCCGGACATCATCATCCGCAACGAAAAGCGGATGCTGCAGGAATCCGTCGACGCCCTGTTCGACAACGGCCGCCGCGGCCGGGTCATCACCGGCGCCAACAAGCGGCCCCTGAAGTCGCTGGCCGACATGCTGAAGGGCAAGCAGGGCCGCTTCCGTCAGAACCTGCTGGGCAAGCGCGTGGACTACTCGGGCCGTTCGGTCATCGTGGTGGGTCCCGAGCTCAAGCTGCACGAGTGCGGCCTGCCCAAGAAGATGGCGCTGGAGCTGTTCAAGCCGTTCATCTACGCGCGTCTGGACGCCAAGGGCCTGTCGGGCACCGTCAAGCAGTCCAAGCGCATGGTCGAGCGTGAGCAGCCCCAGGTCTGGGACATCCTCGACGAGGTGATCCGCGAACACCCGGTTCTGCTGAACCGCGCCCCGACGCTTCACCGTCTGGGCATCCAGGCGTTCGAGCCCAAGCTGATCGAGGGCAAGGCCATCCAGCTTCACCCGCTGGTCTGCGCCGCCTTCAACGCCGACTTCGACGGCGACCAGATGGCCGTGCACGTCCCGCTGAGCCTCGAGGCCCAGCTGGAAGCGCGCGTGCTGATGATGTCCACCAACAACATCCTCAGCCCCGCCAACGGCAAGCCGATCATCGTGCCGTCGCAGGACATCGTCCTGGGCCTGTACTACCTGTCGCTGGTCAAGGACGGCGAGCCGGGTGAGAACAAGCTGTTCGCCAACATCGGCGAGATCGACGCCGCGCTCGACGCTGGCGTGGTGACCCTGCACAGCAAGATCAAGGCCCGCTGGACCGAGCACGACGCCGAGGGCAAGGAGGTGACCAAGGTCATCGACACCACCCCCGGCCGCATGAAGCTGGGGGCCCTGCTGCCGCGCAACCCCAACGTCGGCTACCGCCTTCTGGAGAAGAACCTCACCAAGAAGGAAATCGGCAATCTGATCGACGTGGTCTATCGCCACTGCGGTCAGAAGGCGACGGTGATCTTCGCCGACCGCATGATGCAGCTGGGCTTCCGTGAGGCGGCCAAGGCGGGCATCTCGTTCGGCAAGGACGACATCGTGATCCCGGCCAGGAAGACCGAGATCGTCGACGCCACCCGCGCCCAGGTCGAGGAGTACGAGCAACAGTACGCCGACGGCCTGATCACCAAGGGCGAGAAGTACAACAAGGTCGTTGACGCCTGGGCCAAGGCCACCGATCGCATCGCCGACGAGATGATGGGCGAGATCGCCCAGCCGGTGCAGCTGGGCGACGGCCGCACCGCCGAGATCAACTCGGTATACATGATGGCCAACTCCGGGGCTCGTGGCTCCCAGGCCCAGATGAAACAGCTGGGCGGCATGCGCGGCCTGATGGCCAAGCCCTCCGGCGAGATCATCGAGACCCCGATCGTCTCGAACTTCAAGGAAGGCCTGACCGTGCTGGAGTACTTCAACTCCACCCACGGCGCCCGTAAGGGTCTGGCTGACACCGCCCTGAAGACCGCCAACTCGGGTTATCTGACCCGTCGTCTGGTGGACGTGGCGCAGGACTCCATCGTCACCGAGGAAGACTGCGGCTCCACGCGCGGCATCACCCTGCGCGCGGTGGTCGAGGGCGGCGACGTCCTGGTTTCGCTGGGGCAGCGCGTGCTGGGCCGTTACGCGGCCGAGGACATCAAGGAGCCGGGCACGGACAACGTCCTGTTCCCCGCCGACACCTATCTGGTCGAGGAGGTCATCGAAGAGATCGAGGCCGCCGGCGTCCAGTCGGTCAAGGTGCGCTCGGCCCTCACGTGTGAGGCCGAGGCCGGAATCTGCGGCATGTGCTACGGCCGTGACCTGGCGCGCGGCACCAACGTCAACATCGGCGAGGCGGTCGGGGTCATCGCGGCCCAGTCCATCGGCGAGCCGGGCACCCAGCTGACGATGCGGACCTTCCACATCGGCGGCACCGCCCAGGTGGCCGAAACCTCGTTCGTGGAAGCGACCAACGCCGGCTCCATCAAGATCGTCGGCCCGACCGTCAAGGCGGCCCACGGGGATCTGGTGGCCATGAGCCGCAACGTCGTCATCACCGTGGTGGTCGACGGCAAGGATCGCGAGAGCCACAAGGTGCCCTACGGCGCCCGCCTGCGGGTCAAGGACGGTGTCGAGATCAAGCGCGGCGAGCGCATGGCCGAGTGGGATCCCTACACCACCCCGATCATCACCGAGGTGGGTGGTTCGGTCCGCTTCGAGGATCTGGCCGACGGCCTGTCGGTCAAGGAAGAGACGGACGAGGCCACCGGCATCACCCAGCGCGTCGTCTCCGACTGGCGCGCCAGCCCCCGCGGCTCGGACCTGCGTCCGGCCCTGGGCGTGATCAAGGGCGAGTCCTACGCCAAGCTGGCCTCGGGCTCCGACGCCCGCTACCTGCTGCCCGTGGGCGCGATCCTCTCGGTCAACAACGGTGACGAGGTCAAGCCGGGCGAGATCATCGCCCGTATCCCGACCGAAGGCGCCAAGACCCGAGACATCACCGGCGGTCTGCCGCGGGTGGCCGAGCTGTTCGAGGCCCGTCGTCCCAAGGACTGCGCGGTCATCGCCGAGATGGACGGCCGCGTCGAGTTCGGTCGCGACTACAAGAACAAGCGCCGCATCAAGATCACGCCTGAGCCGGACGCTGACGGCAACCAGGCCGATGCGGTCGAGTTCCTGATCCCCAAGGGCAAGCACATCTCCGTCCACGACGGCGATCTGATCCAGAAGGGCGACTACATCATCGATGGCAACCCGGATCCGCACGATCTGCTGCGCATCCAGGGGGTCGAGGCGCTGGCCGAGTATCTGGTCAACGAAGTGCAGGAGGTCTACCGACTGCAGGGCGTGCCGATCAACGACAAGCACATCGAGGTGATCGTTCGCCAGATGCTGCAGAAGGTCGAAATCCTCGATCCGGGCGAAACCGGCCTGATCAAGGGCGATCACATGGACCGTCCCGAGTTCGACATCGAGCAGGCCAAGACCGTGAAGCGCAAGGCCCGCCCGGCGACCACCCAGCCGGTTCTGCTGGGCATCACCAAGGCCTCGCTGCAGACCAAGAGCTTCATCTCGGCCGCCTCCTTCCAGGAGACGACCCGCGTGCTGACCGACGCCTCGGTCAACGGCAAGGTCGATACCCTGGAAGGCCTGAAGGAGAACGTGATCGTGGGCCGCCTGATTCCGGCGGGCACGGGCGCCTATCTCCGGTCGCTGCAGAAGATCGCCAACGAGCGCGACGCCGTCCTCACCAAGCAGCGCGAGGACGCCGTCGAGCCGCTGCCGGCCGATCTGGCGCTGGAGCTGGAAGGCGAGAAGACCGAAGGCTGACAAGCCTGCCTCAAAACGATCAGGGCGGCGTCGAAAGGCGCCGCCCTTTTCTTTGCCGATCGCACGTCCCCGATTGACGCAGCGTGCCCTTACGGTCGTCGGCCATGAGCGAGATCGTGGCGACAGACCATGAGGCCGCGCCGGACCTGGGCTGGATGATCGCCCGGGCCTGGCGTCTGGCCGCGCGCGCCATCCGCACCGGGCGCGCGGGCGAGGCCATGCGCTGGTTGTCTGTCCACGCCCGGCTGGCGGCCATGGCCGAACCAGACCAGACGCCCGACCCCGACCCCGGCCCCGCTCCGGCCGCCACAGCCGAATCCGACCCGGCCCCGGGGGCGGTGCGGCCTGAAAAGGCTGTTCGTGCCGCCGCGCCCGGATTGCACCAATTGCACCAATTGCACCGTGCAATTCCCCGGCGTCCGGCTCAGACGCCGACCACCGGCCCCGACCCGCCCTGATCCACGTCGTCCGGACCGGAATTGGTCGGGTTCCGGGCGTCCTTCAGACGATGATGCTCACCATGCAGGCCCCGTCAGCCCCTTCCACGAGAAGGGGGTTCGGTCGGCTCGCCTGAAGGCTGATGCGCCAAGGCCGGATGGCGATCAGGCCATCTGCTCGCGGGCCTTGGTGAAATACTGCCAGCCGGTCCAGACGGTGACGATGGCGGCGATCCAGAGCATCACATCGGCGAAGGTCTGGAAGTTGGGCAGCAGCTGCAGATCCCAGCCGAACACGCCCCAGTTCAGGGCCAGCAACTGCAGGCCCAGCGAGAACAGCTGCAGCGTCGTCTTCCACTTGGCCAAGGTCGTCACCGGCAGCTTGACCTCGCCCGCCAGGGTCTCGCGCAGCGCCGAGACCGCGAACTCGCGGAACAGGATCAGGCCGCAGGGGATGGCGATCTGGGTCAGCGAGCCCGAGGTCAGCAGCCCCAGGATGGCGCCGGTCACCAGGATCTTGTCGGCGATGGGGTCCAGAATGGCGCCCCAGCGGCTCTCCACCTTCCAGCGCCGCGCCAGGAACCCGTCCACCCAGTCGGTGGAGGCGGCGATGACGAAGATGAAGAAGGCGGCGCGATACAGGGCGAACTGGTCGTCCGGGCTCAGATAGGCGGACAGGATCGGCGTCGCCGTCGCTCCCGCCAGGATCAGGAACATGATCACCCCCGCCGCCAGCCGGGCGCCGGTCAGGATGTTCGGGATGTTGCGCAGCGGCGAGGTCATGGGGGTTCTCTGGAGCATGGTCAGGGTTCCTGGACGCGCGGAACGGCGTCCGGGTCGTGATCCGCGGAAGGATGCCGTTTCATCGCCTCATCCTCCCAGGTCTTGGCTTCGGTGAGGAAGGAATAGATAGCCGCCTGCATGGCGAAGATGACGCCTGCCCAGCCCGCCCGGTACAGCTTGCGCCCGTACAGGACCCGAAGGAAATAGACTGGCGGGTTGAGCAGCATGCGCCAGGGCGTGAAGCGCTTCTTTCCCGCCGCGCGCATGCCGGCCTTGAGGGTGGCGTAACGCTCTTCCTTGACCACCACCTCGCCGACGGTCAGCGGGCGATAATGCAGCAGGGCGCCTCGCCGGGCCACGCGCACGGCGCCGTCCGGGATCAGGCCCTCGTGCACGGTCTTCCTGATGTCGAACACCGCCTTGCCCTTTCGGAACAGCCGCAGATTGGCGCTGTCTCCGACGCCCCTGGGCGTATAGCCGTAACCGATCAGCCAGGGCCGCCGCGGCAGGCGCCAGCCCACCACATCATCCGGCGCGGCCACAAGGTCGGGCAGGGCGGTGCGCAGATCCTCATCCAGACGTTCGTCCGCGTCGATGCTGAGCAGCCAGGGCTGCGTCGCCTGTTCGAGGGCGAACTGCTTCTGACGGGCGAAACCCAGCCAGTCCTGATGCATGAAGCGGATGGGGAAGCCTTCCTCCGTCAGTCGCGCCACCACCTCTGGCGTGGCGTCGGTGGACCCGGAATCCACGATGACGATCTCGGCGCACTGGTCCAGGGACCGGACGCACGCCTCGATGGTTTCGGCCTCATTGAGGCAGATGACGAAGGCGGAAAGGGGGAGGCGCTCGCTCAAGCGTCCGCATCCAGACTCTTGAACACGCCGTCCGCCTGCATGCGCCACAGGACGCCGTTGGCGATGCCGAAATGCAGGCCCACGAGTTCAAGATCGCCCATCGCTTCACGCTCGGCAATCCACGGGAAGGTCCGCAGGTTGTCGATCGACAGGCGCACCACGGCGTGTTCGCCGGCGACCTGCTTGTCATCGTCATCCAGCCCCTCTGTGGCGCGGCGAACGACCGGCTCGGCCTGGGCGACCCAGGGGCGCACGAAGTCGTTGCAGCTGTCCGGGGCGCCGTTGATCATGGCGTTGACCCCGCCGCACAGGGCGTGGCCCATGACCACGATGCGCTCCACGCCGAGCACCCGCACGCCGAACTCGAGGGCGGCCGACACCCCGTGCAGGCCGCCGTCCGGCTGATAGGGCGGGACGATGTTGGCCACATTCCGGACCACGAAAAGCTGACCGGGCGCGGCGTCGAAGATGAGAGCGGGGTCCGCGCGGCTGTCGGAACAAGCGACCACCAGGGTGTGGGGTTTCTGGCCCTTGGCCGCCAGGGCTTCATACTCGGCGCGCGCTTGGGTCCAGCCGTCCTGGCGAAAGCGGGCGTACCCGGAAAGGAGGGGATCGGATTCGTCAGTCATGCCGCCTCTTCTAGGCCTTTCGGAAGTTGGCGTGAATACGCTCCGCCAGGGCGCGGCTGATGCCCTCCACCTTCTCCAGATCGGTCACCGAGGCCCGCGACACGCCCCGCGCCGAGCCGAAGGCGTGCAGCAGCGCCTTCTTGCGCCCCGGCCCCACGCCCTCGATCTCGTCCAGCGGGTTGCGCTTGATGTCCATGGACCGGCGCTTGGCGTGGGCCCCGTTGGCGAAGCGGTGGGCCTCGTCGCGCAGCCTTTGTAGATAATAGAGGGCAGGAGACTTCAGCGGCAGCATGAAGGGCGCCTTGCCCGGCATGAAGAACTTCTCCATGCCCGCGTCCCGGTCCGGTCCCTTGGCCACCCCCACCACGGGGATGTCGTCGACGCCCAGATCGGCCAGCACCGCCATCACCTCGGCCAGTTGCCCGGCCCCGCCGTCGATCAGCAGCAGGTCGGGCCGCTCCACCGGCTCGCCGGCCTCCTCTTCCTTGACCAGCCTGCCGAAGCGGCGGCGCATCACCTCGCGCATCATGCCGTAGTCGTCGCCGGGGCTCAGCTCCTCGTCGCGGATATTGAACTTGCGGTACTGGTTCTTCCGGAAGCCCTCGGGCCCGGTCACGATCATGCCGCCCACCGGGTTCGAGCCCTGGATGTGGGCGTTGTCATAGACCTCGATCCGCTCGGGCCGCGCATCCAGCCCGAACGCCTCGCAGACGTCATCGAGGATCTTGGTCTGGGCCGAGTTCTCGGCCAGCTTGCGGCCCAGCGCCTCGCGGGCGTTGGTCAGGGCGTGGCGGACCAGGTCGGCCTTCTCGCCCCGGCGCGGAATGGCGATCTCCACCCGGCGCTCCGCCTTCATGGAGAAGGCCTCGGCCAGCAGCTCGATCTCGTGCGGCGAGACATTGGTCAGGATCAGGCGCGGGACCGGCTTGTCTTCATAGAACTGCCCCAGGAAGGCGCCGAGGATCTCCGGGTCGCTGTCGCTGCGGTCGATGCGGGGGAAATAGGCCCGCCCGCCCCAGTTCTGGCCCGCGCGGAAGAAGAAGGCCTGGATGCACGCCTGACCGCCGTCGGAGAACAGGGCGAAGACGTCGGCCTCCTCCACGGTCTCGGCGTTGATCGACTGCTCCATGGTGATGGCCGACAGCGCCCGGATGCGGTCCCGCACCCGCGCCGCGCGCTCGAAGTCCAGATCGTCCGAGGCCGCCTGCATCTCGCTCGACAGCCGGCCGATCACCGCCCGCGACTTGCCGCGCAGGAACTGTTCGGCCGCGCTGACCAGTTCGCCATAGTCCTCCAGGCTGATCAGGCCGGTGCACGGCGCCGAGCATCGCTTGATCTGGTGCAGCATGCAGGGGCGGATGCGGCTTTCGTAGACGCTGTCGGAGCAGGACCTGAGAAGGAACGCCTTCTGCAGGGTGTTCAGCGTGCGGTTCACCGCCCAGGTGGAGGCGAAGGGGCCGAAATAGTCGCCAGGCACGGTGTGGGCGCCCCGGTGCTTGCGGACCTGGGGCGCGCGGTGGTCGCGGCGGATCATCAGCTCGGCGAACGACTTGTCGTCGCGCAGCACCACATTGAAGCGCGGCTTCAGCTTCTTGATGAAGTTGGATTCCAGCAACAGGGCCTCGGTCTCCGAGGCCGTGACCACCATCTCCATGGACCGGGTCAGGGACACCATCAGGGCGATGCGCTGGGTGTGGAACCGCCCCTGGGCGTACTGCATAACGCGCTTCTTCAGGGACCGCGCCTTGCCCACGTACAGGCAGGTCCCGTCCTCGCCATACATGCGATAGACGCCCGGCTTGTCCGGCGCGCGCCGCGCCTCGTCGCGGATCAGCTCGGCGGCGGCCAGCGAGGGTTCCGGGGGCGTTTCGATGGGCGGGGATTCGGTCACGGGGCCAATATAGGCGCCCCGCGCCTCCCGGCGAAGCGGCTCAGCCCCTGCGGACCAGCAGAACGCCGCCGATCAGCATGGCCACCCCCGCCAGACGGCTCAGGGTGATGGGCTGCTTGGGCACGCCCATGAAGCCGAAATGGTCCAGGATCAGGCTCAGCATCATCTGCCCCGCCACCATCAGGACGATGGTGGTCGCCACGCCCAGCCGCGGCACCGCATAGGCCGAGGCGACCACGAACACCGCGCCATACAGCCCGCCGAGCCAGGCCGCCGGGGGCAGGGCCCGGGTGGCGGCCATGTCCGGCTTCGTCTGAAGAACCGCCGCCAGCGCCAGCAGGGCCACGGTCCCGATGGCGAACGAGATCAGGGCCGCGTTGACGGGCGAGGCGACGGCGGCGGACAGCCGGGCGTTGGTGGGGCCCTGCAGGGCGGTCAGGGCGCCGCCGACGATGACGGCCAGGATGGCGATGACGGTGGGGTTCATGGCCGGGCTTCTACCACAACGGATCGGACGGGGCGCCCGTGAAGATTTCATCCAGCCGCCGCTGCGTCGCCGCCGTCACGCCCTCGGGCAGGGCGTCGGGCGCGAACCACTCGGCGTTCGAGATCTCCCCATGGGAGGTCCGCGCGCCGACCGCGAAGGCGTCCACCGCGAACACCAGCACATGGTCATTGGGAAAGAACCGGTGGTTGGAATGCACCGACAGCAGGCGCGGCGGTCCTGACGCGATCAGCCCGGTCTCCTCGCGCAGTTCGCGCACCGCCGCGTCCTGCACCGTCTCGCCCCGGTCCACCCCGCCGCCCGGCAGCCACCAGCCCTCCAGATAGGTGTGCCGCACCAGCATGATCCGCCCCGCCTGATCCCGCGCCACCACCCGCACGCCCAGCGTCATCCCGCGCGTCAGCCGCGAGACGGCGAAGAACAGCGGCCGGGTGAAGGGCTCGATGTGAACTCGCCAGTTCATGGATCCGTGTCTGCCTTCAAACGCGCTGCTGAACCGATTGCTCAGCTTCGTGGCGTGAGGAATGCCGCCTCGGCAGCCCCTCGCGCAAGAGCGGACGGTTTTGATGGCGGGTCAGGGCTCAACGTGGCTGTTCGGGCGGCCGTTCACGGCATGGGGCGGGATAGTGCGATATTCTCTCGCTGCTGTTCCAGTTCACCTCTGGTCAGAGGCCAGGATTCCCCGTCAGACCGAGGTGTCGGTCGTCGCTTCGGCTCCCTCGACGGCGCCCTGGCGACGCGCCGCCTTGACCTGACGGGTCAACTCGGACAGCAGCCGCGCGCGCACCTCGTCGTCGCTGATCTCCTGCAGCACCTCGTTGAGAAGACCCAGGAAGCCTGCACGCCTGTTGTGCCAGTCCTGACGACCGGCGGCCCCCGGCGGCAAACGGGGTCGGGACGCAGCCTCGGCCTGAATCTCGCGGGCGCCGAGATCATAGGTCTGGTCAAGGATGGGCGTGATGATGCGGTCCGGCGGTATGGACGCCGCCTCGAGCCGACGCGCCAGACCTGCAAGACCATCGGGCTCGCCATGGTTGAGGAAAATCGCGCCCGTGGGCGTCCTGTCCAGAAGCCACTGGACCAGACCGGTCGCGTCCGCGTGACCCGAGTAGGTGTCGATGGAGCGAATATTCGCCCGCACCCGAACATCCTGCCCCTGAATTCGAACCAGGTTCTGACCCTCTACAAGCACTCGGCCCAGGGTGCCGACAGCCTGATATCCGGTCATCAGGACCGTGGTCTCCTTGCGCCAGAGAAGGCGTTTCAGGTGACGCCGGACCCGGCCGCCGTCGCACATCCCGCTGCCGGCGAGGATGACATGCCATCCACGCAGCCGGTCCAGGGTGTCGCTCTCATTGGGACGCAGAAGCTCATGGATCCGTTCGGCGTGCTGTAGCGGCAGATAAGGGTTGGACTGGCTGTCGGAGTTCCACCCGCGCTTCAGGAAAACATCGGTGGCCTCGATGGCCAACGGGGAGTCGAGGAATATCTCACCCGCCAGATCGGGATGAGCGTCCATGATCGTGAGGAGATCCAGGAGCAGTTCCTGCGATCTGCCGATGGCGAAGACGGGCAGCAGGAGCGGACCGCCCGCCGCGCGGGCCCGCCGCAGCTCCTCGGTGAGGATATCGCGCCGCCGTCCTGGCTCCAGCACAGGTCGTTCTCGATCCCCATAGGTGGACTCCAGCACCACATGCTGCGCGCCGGATGGACCGTCTGGCGTCGGCAGCAGGTACTGGCCCAGTGCGCCCACGTCTCCTGAGAACAGGACCCTGACCGGCGAGCCTCCGGATTTGAGACTGAGCTCCACGGAAGCCGCGCCGAGCAGGTGGCCCGCCGGCCAGAAGCCGGCCTCGACACCCGGCGCTGCGACCACGGTCTGGCGCATCTTCACCGTCTGGAACAGCCGCATGGTCGGAGCCACATCGGCGGGGCCATAGATCGGCGTGACCAGGGGCAGGCCGCGGCGCTCGTTGCGCCGGTTGAGATTGTCCACGTCCATGGCCTGCAGCTCCGCCGCGTCGGCGAGCATCACGGCGCAAAGGTCCCGCGTCGCGGCCGTGGCGAAAATCGGTCCGCGGAAGCCTCCGCGGACCAGTTTGGGCAGCAGTCCGGAATGGTCGATGTGGGCGTGGGTCAGAACGACGGCGTCAATCTTCGCCGGATCGAAGGGAAACGGTTCGTAGTTGAGGGCCTTGAGCGTCTTGGGACCCTGGAACATGCCGCAGTCCACCAGCACCTGGGTCGGTCCGCAGGTGACTCGCGTACAGGAACCGGTGACACACTCGGCCGCGCCGAAGAACTGGAGAGCGGGGCCGCTCGATCCCTTCGACGGGGAAGGGGCGGGCGCGGTCAATGCATCAACAGCAGCGACGGGCCGTCCTTCGCCTTCATGAAGCTGCGGGTCGCCCCGCCGAACAGATACTCGGCCAGCTGCGGCCGCCCGAAGGCGCCGGCGATCAGCAGGTCCACGTCATTGGCCCTGGCCGTCCTGATCAGCGCTTCGCCTTCTGGCGATCCTTCGGCAGAGACGCATCGGCCCTCGCCTAGATCATGGGCGCGCAGATAGGCGTTCAGCGTTTCCGGGTTTGCATCTGTGTCCAGCCGCCGGCCCTCCGGCGCCTGAAGAATAAGCAGCGCCTTCGACGCGCCGATCAGGGGCAGGGCCTGACGCACGGCCCGTCCTGCGTGAGCACTCCCATCCCAGGCGATGGCCGCGACGCCGGACAGGCTCTCGGGATCGCCGCGCGCGATCAGCAGCGGAGCGCGCTCGGCGAACAGGATCTGCCCGATGAGATGGCGGTCCGACCCTGTCAGCAGCCCTTGCGCCACCACCACCAGATCAGCCAGGGCCAGATGGCGGGCCACAGCGAAGGTGGGCGGCCGGTCATAGTCGGCCAGGACCAGACGTGGCTCCCCGCCGCCGGGCCCGAAGGTGAGACCGGTCTCCTCGCACACGTCCCGGCAGACCTGTTCGATCTCGGCCTGGGTCGTTTTCATGGCTTCTGACAGCGCTTCAAAGACTTCTTGCGGATAGGCGCCCCCGGCGGAGATCCCGAAGGCCGCCACACTCGCGGCGGCATCCGGATAGGCGGGAACCACCGTGACCCTGGCTCCATGCTCCAGCGCCAGCCAGGCGGAGAACGCCAGCGTTTGGCGGTCGAAGGGCTCCCCTACGGCCAGGGCGACAATGTGCTTGTAGCTCATGGGCTGATCCTCAAGGCCGGCTCGCCCCGCGTCCGTTCAGGCGACCGCGATGCGGTCCGATGGCGGGACCGGGCAAAGGATGCCATGTCGGCGTGGCGCGGACATTGATCCAGATCACGGCGGGGCGGGGGCCGCAGGAGCATGGATGCGGCCCCGAACAGGAGGCTGACATGCCGAAGACCTCTATCCAGAAGCTGAACAAGACCATCCAGGACCTGGTCGCTGAGGTTGCCGACAATCTCAGAGACGCGACCGACAAGACCGGTGAAGAAGCGCAGGAAGCCCTGCAAAACGCCTCGGCCGCCCTCAGCCGGGCGGCGCACCATCTGGCCGAGCAGGCTCGTGAGACCGGCGCCGGCTTGGCGCAACGCACCAGGGAGGAAGTTCAGGAGCATCCTTGGGCGACCGCCGCCCTGATCGCTTCGGCGGCGGCGCTGATCGGCCTGGTCGCCGCCCGGCGTCTGGGAATTCCGCCCGCCGCCGGCGAGTAGGATCTCCACCTTCATCGCCCACGCGATATCCGTCCATGAAAACCGTCGGCGCCGGCTGGCGGCGCTGGAACGACCTTCGACATCAGTCTGAATGTGAGGCGCTGGGCGGCCGGGTGAAGGCTTGATGTGACGGCGCCAGGTGGTCATGGTCGCCTCACAGGCCATCGGCGGCGCTTGAACCATCGCCCGCCGCCCTATATGCGGTGCGCAAGTTTTCAGGAGCTTTTCCATGGTCGTCGTCGCCGCCATTCTGGGTCTCGCCATCGTCCTCGCCGCCTTCAACTGGTTCGAGTTCGGCCGGATTGACTGACACGGGCGCCCCACGCGGCGCGGCGCTGGTCACCGGCGCTGCACGCCGCATCGGCCGGGCCATCGCGCTTGAGCTGGCGCGGGCCGGGTTCGACGTCGCGGTCCACCACAACAACTCCGAGGCGGACGCCGCCGACACGGTGCGCGAGATCGAATCGCTGGGCCGTCGCGCGGTCGCGCTTCAGGCCGATCTGACCGACGAGGCCGCCGCGCGCCGCCTGATCCCCGACGCCGCCGCCGCGCTCGGGCCCCTGACCGTGCTGGTCAACAACGCCTCGGTGTTCGAGGACGACCGGGTGGGCGGGCTGAGCCGCGACAGCTGGGACCGGCACATCGAGACCAATCTGCGCGCGCCCATCGTGCTGGCGGAGGAATTCGCCGCCCAGGCGCCGGACGGGGCGTGCATCGTCAACCTGCTGGACCAGCGGGTGCGAAAGCCGGACCCGCGCTTCTTCTCCTACAGCCTGTCGCGCGCCGGCCTGTGGTGGGCGACCCGCACCCTGGCCCAGGCCCTGGCCCCGCGCATTCGCGTCAACGGCGTCGGTCCCGGCCCGACCCTGCCGTCCATCCACCAGACGCCCGGGGAATTCGCGGCGGAGGCGGAGAACACCTTGCTTCAGCGCGCCGGCGACCCGGCCGAGGTGGCGCGGGCGGTGCTCTATCTCGTTGACGCGTCCCTGGTCACGGGCCAGATGATCGCCGTGGACGGCGGCCAGCACCTGGCCTGGCTGACCCCCGACATCGTGGAGTAGCCGACTTGTCCCTGGCCCCCAGCCCTTTGCCCTTCCAGGCGCCCGAACCGCGGCGCGAGGCCCTGACCGTGTTCGTGCGCGGGCTCGAGGTTCAGGCCGGCATCGGCGTCCACGACCACGAGCAGGGCCGCCTGCAGACCCTGATGATCGATGTGTCGCTCGAACTGGGCGCCGGCGACGTGGACGGTCTGTCGGATACGGTGAACTACGAAACCGTGGCCGAGGCCGCGCGCGCGATCGTCGCGTCGGGCCATGTGGGTCTGGTCGAGACCTTCGCGGACCGGCTGGCGCTGGCCTGCCTGGACAATCCCCGGGTTCTGGCCGCGCGGGTGCGGGTTGAAAAGCCCGGCGCCCTGGCCGGGACCATCGCCCCGGGATGCGAAGTGGTCTGGCGGCGTTAGGCCCGGCCGAACCGGCTCAAGCCGGTTGTCATGGGCGGCCGACGCCGCCATTGTCTGGACAAGCGCGCAAAGGCGCATCGAGGAGCGACATGGCCGAACCGGGCGAGCCCAGGACCCCTGAGGACGATTTCGACGATCAGGTCGGCTTCTGCTCGCCCCAATCCGTGGCCGGGCGCCCGGTGGAGCCCGAGCCCGCTCCCGAGCCCGTCGCCCATCCCGCGCCGGAGCCGGAGCCGGAGCCCCGGATGGAGGACGCCGTGCGCGAACCCGAACCGCCGACACCCGAGCCTGAACCTGAGCCCGCGCCGGTGTTCGTCTCGCGCGCCGAGCGTCGCCGGGCGCTGGACGAGGAGCCGAAGGACCGGCTCACCTGGGCCCTGACCATCTACGCCCTGATCCTTTTCGCGGTGCCGACCCTGGGCTTTTCCGCCGTCCTGGGCCTGCTGGCGGTGACGGGGCGCACGGTGAACGCCTCACCGTTCCTGCTCAGCCACTATGTCTATCAGCAGCGCACCCTGTGGACCGCCGCCATCGCCGCGCTGGTGGGGCTGATCCTGATCGTGGTGAACCTGGGCATCTTCGTCCTGTTCCTGCTGGCGGTGTGGACCATCGCGCGCGGCGCGGCGGGCATCTGGCGCCTGAAGAACGCCCAGCCCATATCCAATCCCCGGACATGGTTTTTCTAGGAGACATCTGATGGCCGACGCCGCCCCCGAGCCCCGCTACGGCTCATCCGATCCCGAGGAAGGCCGCGCCGCCGCAGGCGTCGTGTGGCTGCTGTATCTGCTGGCCATTCCCAGCGCCAATCTGCTGGCGGTGGTCGGGGTCGTGGTGGCCTACGCCATGCGCGGCAACGCCACGGGCTGGGTCCGCGCCCATTTTGACGATCAGATCCGCCTGTTCTGGTCGGTCATCGTCTGGTTCATCCTGCTGGGCATCGTGATGTTCGTGTCGGCGGTGCTGTCGGTGATCCTGATCGGGATACCGTTCCTGATCGCTGCGGGCATCGCGATGCTGGTGCTGTTCATCTGGTTCACGGTGAAGAGCGTCCTGGGCCTGATCGGCGTGGTCCAGGGCCGCACGCCTTAAGGCTACGGAGCCCCGGCGCGGCCGGCCATCTCGGCCATCTCCAGCATGTTGAAGCGAATGCCGCCGGGGGCCTCAAGGTCTCCCGGCGCCATGCCCTCTGGACAGGCGCCCTGGTGCTCACCCTCGACCACCTGGGCCACGGTGCGGTTCATGTGCGGCACGGCCGCGCCCGTGGTGGTGGAGGTCATCTCGGTGCGATAGGCGCTGTTCAGGTCGCCGGTGGTGACGCCCTCGCTGACCACGCGCCCGCCCGATCCCATGTCGCAGACCGATCGGACGGTCCAGCCCCCGCCGGGCCGCGGCGTCACCGTGGATTCCTCGCAGGCGCCGCCCGACATCTGGCTGCCCAGCACGCCCATGCGCGCCTGCACCTCGGCGTCCACGCACATGCGCATGGCCGACCGCATGCCGTCGGTCTCGCTGGCCACAACCCAGAGTCCGTCCCGCAGAACCGGCTGCGCCTGGGGCGCGGCTTCGGCTGTTTCGGGCGCATCGGCGGGCTCGCCGCCCGCGGGTTCGGATACGGCAGGATCCTCGCGTCCGCAGGCCGACAGCCCCAGAACGGCGACGCCCACAACGACGCCCAGCTTCACCTTCATGCCCATGACCGGCCCCTCCACACATGATCGTCAGATGTGGTGGGGAACGTCATCGCCCCGCCACGATTGATCCACTATAGCCTGACCGAGGAGCCGCCCATGACTGATTTTCGAGATGTGCCCGCCGAGAACCGCTTCGAGCAGGGGTTCACGGACGCCGAGGGCGAACTGCGCCGCGTCTGGGCCGACTACGCCAGACAGGGTGACCGGCGGGTCATTTTGCACGTGGAGGCCGAGCCGGAATTGCGCGGCTCCGGGGCGGCGGGAGACTTCATGACGCGCCTGGCCGATCACGCCCGCACCCATGACCTCAAGCTGATCCCGCGCTGCGCCTACGCCGTCGCCTGGTTCCGCCGCCATCCGGACGCGGCGGACGTGGTCAGCGATCTCTGAGCCTTGACCCCGACCCGCTCCCGGCGCTCTGCTGAGCGCAGGGAGGATGGGGCATGATCGAACAGGTGATAGACGCGCTGGGCGGCATGACGACGGCCGTCCAGGGATGGGGGGAGCCTTTCGCCGTCTGGATCGTGCCCGCCTTGCTGGGGCTGGGCCTCGCCGCGTCGACGGGCCTGCGCACTTTCCTGCCGTTGCTGATGCTGGCGCTTGCGGCGCGGTTCGGTTGGTTCGGAATCCAGCTGAACGAGCAGATGCAGTGGTTGCATTCCGACGCCGCCGTGGCGGCGCTGGGGGTGGCGGCGGTGGCGGAGTTCACGGCCGACAAGGTTCCGGTCGTGGACAACGCGCTCAGCGGCGTCGGACTCATTGTGCGGCCCCTCGCGGCGGCGCTGGCCGCCGGGTCGCTGTTCGTCGGCGTGGATCCGCTGCTGGCGGCGGTGGCGGGAATCATCGTCGGGGCGCCGACGGCCCTGGCCTTCAACGCGGCGCAGGGCGGCCTGAGGTTGGCGTCGACCGCCACCACGGGCGGTCTGGGCAATCCGGTGCTGTCGTTGTTCGAGGACGTGCTGGCTTTCTTCACAGCCCTGCTGGCCCTGCTGGCGCCGGTGCTGGTCCCGGTGTTCCTCGTCGTCCTCGCCCTGATCGTGGGACGCGTGGCGCGTCGCGCGCGCCGGAGGCTTGAGCGTCAGTCCGTCTGAACCCAGCCGCCGGCCGATGCCTCGCGCGCCTGTTCATTGACGGGGCGGGCGATCAGGCCCGACTGGGTGATCCAGACCTCGTACTGGGCCCCGTCGGCCATGGGCATGTAGGCGGCTGAGCCATACAGCGTGTCCACGGCGTCCACATAGTCCCGGTAACGCCGCGACACGTCCCAGACATCCAGGGTCCAGCGCCGCTCGGACGCCACGTCGCCGCCGCGCAGGTCGTGCACGCTGCGCACGGCCGTCAGTTCCTGCTGGGTGTCCTGATAGCGGCCAGACAGACGGTCCAGCCGGTATTGCGCGTCCAGGCCCAGAATGTTGGCCCAGGGCTTCCAGCGCAGGACATGGGCCTCGATGCGCCATTCGTCGCCGTGAACCGGATAGACCGCCGTCGAGGCCGGGGTCGCATCCGTTTCAGGCTGGGTCAGGGTCGCTTCGAAGAACTGCGTCTCGATCTGGCTGAGTGTAATGGTGGCGACCGGTCGTTCGTGGGTCAGGCGTGCGTAGCTCTGGACATTGAGGCCCAGAAGGATGGCGGCGACCCCGGCGGCGAGGATCCCGCCGCCGAAAAGCACGCCGCTGAACGCCCCCAGGAACCGGCCCCGAAACAGGGCCCCCAGCCCCGAAAGCAACAACAGCGCGCCGGCCAAGGCAGCCGCGCCGGGAAGAATCCACCACCACCAGACCATTGCACACGCTCCCCCAAAGCTTTGCCACGTTAACCAAGGAAAGGACGCGCGTCACCCTCTGGTTCCGAGGCGGGGTGGACAGGGAGCGCGGGGCCGCTAAACCATGCGTCCCATGGCGCCAGATTTCCGTTCGACAATTCAGGGCCTTCGGCTGTTCCTGAGGACCCCGACCATCAGCCGGACCATCGTGGGCCTGCTGAGCCTGGCGATCCTGCTGCTGCTGGTCATCAACATCGCCACCTTCGTGATGGTGCAGCGCATCTCCGACCATACCGAGGCGTCGGAGCGCAGCCAGCAGATGCAACTGGCCGCCCGGGAATTCATGCTGCTGATGGTGGACGCCGAAACGGGGCAACGCGGCTTTCTGCTGACGGGGCGCGCCGACTATCTGGCCATTCACGACGCGGCGCAGCACCAGCTCCCCGCGGCCGGAGATCGCCTGTCCCGGCTGGCCGAGACGCCCGACGAGACCCTTCGCATCGACACCCTGCGGGAGCTCAAGCGCCAGAGGCTCGAGGTCATGCAGCAGACCATCGTCCTGGCCAGGCAGGGCCGGATCGGCGAGGCGGTTCAGATTCTGCGTGGCGGCGAGGGCAAGGCCCTCATGGACGAGATGCGGGAGCAGGTGGCCGCTCTTGATGCGATCGAGGAAGCGCGTGTCGCCCAACGCGTCCGCGCCGCCCGCAACGCCACCTGGGCGGCGATCGGCGTGAACGGCGTGTCGGCCGTCCTCATCATCGCCCTGGCCATCATCAGCCTGATGTTGATCCGCCGCTATGTGGCCGAGGTCCAGTCCGCCCGCGACAGCCTGGATGCGCTCAACAGGGGGCTGGAGGCCACGGTGGCCGACCGCACCGCTGATCTGACCCGCGCCAACGAGGAGATCCAGCGCTTCGCCTATATCGTCAGCCACGACCTGCGCGCGCCGCTCGTCAACGTCATGGGCTACACCTCCGAGCTGGAGCAGGCGGGCAAGGCCCTGTCCGCCCACATGGAGCGCACACGCTCGGATGATCCCGATCCCATCGAGCAGGACGCGGTTCAGGCCGTGACCGAGGATGTGCCCGAGGCCATCGGCTTCATCCGCGCCTCCACCGCCAAAATGGACCGCCTGATCAACGCCATCCTCAAACTGTCCCGGGAAGGACGCCGCGGGCTTGTCTCCGAGCCCTTGGACATGACCGCCATGGCCCGGCAGATCGCCGACAGCGTGCGCCACCAGACCGAGGAGGCGGACGCCGAAATCGTCGTCCACGACCTGCCAGTGGTGGAGAGCGACCGCCTGTCCATGGAGCAGATCTTCGGCAACCTGATCGACAACGCGGTCAAGTATCTGGACACCGGACGCCCGGGCCGCATTGAGATCCGCGGGCGGGACCTGCTGGGCGGATGGGTCGAATACGAGATCGTGGACAACGGGCGGGGCATCTCTGACCGGGACCACGAACGCATCTTCGAACTGTTCCGTCGATCCGGCCGTCAGGACCGGACGGGCGAAGGGCTGGGGCTGGCCTTTGTGCGCAACAGCGCGCGGCGCCTGGGCGGAACCATCGACATTGAGTCAGAGCTTGGAAAAGGCTCGACATTCCGTTTGAAATTTCCGAAACGTCTGATCGCAGGGGCGGGAGACACAGTATGAGTACAGCCGTAACCATCGTCATGGTCGAGGACGACCATGGCCACGCCAAGTTGATCGAAAAGAACATCCGCCGCGCCAACATCTCTAACGAGATCAAGCATTTCGACGACGGGTCTTCAGCCCTCGATTATCTGTTCAGCGAAGAGGTGAAGGCCAATGGCCCCATGCTGGTGCTGCTGGACCTCAACCTGCCCGATATGCAGGGCACGGACATTCTGGCGAAGATCAAGGCGGACGAACGCCTGAAGCGCGCGCCTGTGGTGGTTCTGACCACCACCGACGACAAGGTCGAGATCCAGCGTTGCTACGACCTGGGCTGCAATGTCTACATCACCAAGCCGGTGGACTATGAAGCCTTTGCCGGAGCGATCCGCCAACTGGGCCTGTTCCTGTCGGTGATGCAGGCGCCGGACATCTGATGAGCGCGGCCGGGAACGGAGTTCGGCTGCTCTATATCGACGACGACCGGGGGCTGTCCCGGCTGGTCGAGAAGGAATTGACCCGACACGGCTATGTCGTCACCTGCGCGCTCGACGGGGACGCGGGGCTGGAGCAACTGCGCGAAGGCGCCTTCGACGTCATCGCCCTGGATCACTACATGCCCACGCGCGACGGGCTGGACGTTCTCCCGGACATCCTGGCGGTGCCCGCTGCGCCGCCTGTTGTCTATGTGACCGGGGCCCAGGACGGACGCATCGCCGTGGCGGCCCTGCGCACCGGCGCGGCCGATTACGTCATCAAGGACGTGTCCGAGGACTTCACCGCGCTGCTGCGCGCCGCCCTTGAGGACGCTCTCGAGCGCCGCCGCCTCAGCCGGGCCAACGAGGAGGCCCAGGAAGAGGTTCGTCTGGCCCGCGACCGGGCCGAGGCCATGCTTCGTGAGGTCAATCACCGCGTCGGCAACAGCCTGCAACTGGTCTCCAGCTTCATCTCCCTGCAACTGCGCCAGATGAAGAACGACGCGGGGCGTCTGGCCCTGCAGGACGCCCAGGTGCGCATCGAGGCGGTGGCCCAGGTCCACCGGCGGCTCTACACCTCGGCCGACATGGCCAGCGTGGCGCTGGATGAATACCTGGAAGGGCTGGTGGACGAACTGGTCCAGTCCCTGTGCCCGGAAGAGGGCGCGCCATGCATCACCCTGAAAGCCGAGCCCCTGCGGGTGGACACGGACCAGGCCGTGTCGCTTGGCGTGGTGGTGACGGAACTGGTCACCAACGCGGTCAAATACGCCTACCTGCCCGGAAATGGCGGCGACATCCGCGTCCTGCTGGAACGCCAGGATGAGACGCGCGCCGTGCTGACGGTGGAGGACGACGGCCCCGGCATGGGCGACGGCAAGCCCAAAGGCACGGGCCTCGGCGGCAAGATCATCTCGGCCATGGCCCATGGCCTGAAGTCTCAGCTCGAGATCGATCCGGAACACACCGGCGTGCGGGCGCGTATGGTCTTTGACCTGTAAGGCGCGCGATGAACCTGCAATTCGGCCAGCCGGAACCCGGCCATAACTATGAAGACCGTCCGACGGCCTTCGGCCTCGTCCTTCGCGACGGCTTGATCGCCTGCGTGCGCGTCGATCGCGGGGAGGGGAGCTATTACGACCTGCCCGGCGGCGCCATCGACGGGGATGAAACCGAAGAAGACGCCCTGGTCCGCGAGTTCGTGGAGGAGACCGGCCTGACCGTGCGGGCGGGTGATCGTCTGGGCGAGGCGGGTCAGTATTTCCTGAAATCGGATGGCCGGGCCGTGAACAATCTGGCCGGCTTCTGGACCGCCGAGGTTGAGCGGGAGGATCCCGACGCGAAGGTCGAGGATGATCACGAATTGCATTGGCTGGACCCGCACCGGGCGCTGGCCGAGCTCCGCCACGACGCCCACGCCTGGGCCGTCGCCATATGGTTGCGTCGGCGCTGATCCCAAAAGCGTGACGGAACAATCGGATGGCCCGCCTGTTTCCTTATTGAAGCGCCGCCGCAAACGGCTGGCGTCAACCGAAGGGATACACCATGGCTGATCATGATCGTGTTGAAGGCTCCGCCAAGCAGGCTGAAGGCAAGATGAAAGAGGGCGTCGGCAAAATGACCGGCGACCAGAAGCTGGAAGCCGAGGGCAAGGCCAAGCATGCCGAGGGCAAGGTTCAGAACGCCGTCGGCGGCATGAAGGACAGCCTGAAGGACTGAGTGTTCTCCAGGAACGTGGATGGGCCCGCCGAAAGGCGGGCCTTTTCAATTTCAGTCGCCATTGAGAAGGCGGTTCAGAGCCTCGGCGCAGGGCCGTCCTGCTCGCCGCAGCGGATGGACCAGGAGGCGGTGTCCCCGTCCTGGCTGCGCTGGGAGGACTGCCGGCAGTTTCGCAGGCGGTCGGCCGGGTTCGTGGCGGGCGCCTGAACCCACTCGCGTTCCTCCGCTTCCGTCCAGTCGGTGGTGCGGTTCATGGCGCCGCCCCGGGCCAGCGATTCCTGAATGACGGCTTCGGTGACCCGCTCCCGGCATGCGGCCTCGGATTCATCCGGACCCCGGGCGTCTTCGGCGCAGGCGATCTCGAAACGCTGGGCGAGGGAAAGCCGGGGGCGCTCCGCATCCAGGTCAAAACCCCGGTCATCAATCTCGTCTGCGGCCGCGGACCGCCGCTCCCTTTCCGCCTCCACCGCCGCACGCAGATGGCCGTATCGCGCGCCGACCTCCGGCCGGCCGGGCGGCTCCTGGCCCGCCAGCGCCGCCGCGATCATCAAAGCCCCCGATATCCACATGGCCGCCTCCGGGATTTCCGGCAGACTGTCCCGAAATCCGCCGTCGGGCGACTGACAGCCCCTGACGTCAGCGCGCCAAGGTCCGCATGGCCCGCTCCAGCCCATCCAGGGTCAGCGGGAACATGCGCTCCTCCATGACCTCGCGGATCAGGCCGACCGACGGCGTATAGCCCCAGAACCGCTCGGGCACGGGGTTCAGCCAGACCGACTTCTCCCACTGCTCTCGCGCCCGCTTCAGCCAGACCGCGCCGGCTTCCTCATTCCAGTGCTCCACCGACCCGCCGGGGACGGTGACCTCATAGGGGCTCATGGTGGCGTCGCCCACGAACACCGCGCGCCAGTCGCCCGGATACTTGTTCAGCAGGTCCCAGGTGGCCGTCTGTTCCGACTGCCGCCGCCGGTTGTCCTTCCAGACACCTTCGTAAAGGCAGTTGTGGAAGTAGAAGAACTCCAGGTTCCGGAACTCGGTCTTCGCGGCCGAGAACAGCTCCTCGCACAGCTTCACGTGCGCATCCATCGAGCCGCCCACGTCCAGGAACAGCAGCACCTTGATGGTGTTGCGCCGCTCGGGCCGCATGTGGATGTCCAGCCACCCCTGGCGCGCCGTGCCATCGATGGTGGCGTCCATGTCCAGCTCGTCCGGCGCGCCCTCGCGGGCGAAGCGGCGCAGGCGGCGCAGGGCGACCTTGATGTTGCGGGTGCCCAGCTCGACCGTGTCGTCCAGGTTTTTGTACTCGCGTTTCTCCCAGACCTTCACCGCCCGCCCCTGGCGGCCCTCGCCGCCGATGCGCACGCCTTCGGGATTGTAGCCGCCGTGGCCGAAGGGGCTGGTCCCGCCCGTGCCGATCCAGCGGTTGCCGCCCTCATGCCTTTCGGTCTGCTCCTCAAGCCGCTGCTTCAGCGTCTCCATCAGCTTGTCGAAGCCGCCGAGAGCCTCGATCTGCGCCTTCTCCTCGTCGGTCAGGTATTTCTCGTTCAGCAGCTTGAGCCAGTCCGCCGGGACATCGGCGGTGATCGCTTCGCCCGCGCCGACGGTCTCCACGCCCTTGAACACCTTGCCGAACACCTGGTCGAAGCGGTCGTAGTGCTTCTCGTCCTTCACCAGCACCGCCCGCGACAGGTGGTAGAAGTCCTCCACCTTCCCGTCGGCCACGCCCGCGTCCATGGCCTGCATCAGATGCAGCCATTCCTTCAGGGACACGGGCACCCGCGCCTCGCGCAGGGCGGTGAAGAAGGGCAGCAGCATCAGGCCGCCTTCGCCGCGTAGGCGTCCACCTCGGCGATGTGGCGGGCCTTGTCCTCATCGGGCAGGAACGAGCCCTCGAAGCTGTTCTTCGCGATCTGCACCAACTGCTCGCGGGTGACGCCCGCATGCTCGGCCATGGCCTCATAGTTCCTGTTCACATAGCCGCCGAAATAGGCCGGATCGTCCGAGTTCAGGGTCACGTGCAGACCCTGTTTCAGCATCTCGGGCACGGGGTGCTTGGTCAGGTCGTCGATGACGCACAGCTTGTGGTTCGACAGGGGGCAGACCGTCAGGGTCATGCCTTCGGCCGCCAAGCGACGGATCAGGGTCGGGTCCTCCAGCGACCGGTTGCCGTGGTCCATGCGATCGATCTTGAGCAGGTCCAGCGCTTCCCAGACGTATTCCGGCGGGCCTTCCTCGCCCGCGTGGGCGACGCGCTTGAGGCCCAGCGCCCCGGCGGCGGTGAACACCCGCTCGAACTTGGACGGTGGATGGCCCACCTCGGACGAATCGAGCCCCACGCCCTCGATCCGGTCCAGCCAGGGCTCGGCCGCTTTCAGGGTGGCGAAGGCCGCGTTCTCGTCCAGATGGCGCAAGAAGCACAGGATCAGCTTCGAGGTGACGCCCAGCTCCCGCTCCGCCTCATCCATGCCCGCCAGCAGCCCGTCGGCGACGACCTGGAAGGGGATGCCGCGGTCGGTGTGGGTCTGGGGGTCGAAGAAGATCTCCGCGTGCCGCACGCTGTCGGCCGCCGCGCGCCGGAAATAGGCCAGCGCCATCTCGCGGAAGTCATCCTCGGTCCGCAGGACGTCGGCCCCGGCGTAGTAGATGTCGAGGAAGTCCTGCAGGTTCGAGAAATCGTAGGCCGCCTTGATCTCCTCCACCGAGGCGAACGGCAGCGCCACCCGGTTGCGCCGGGCGAATTCGAACATCTGCTCCGGCTCCAGACTTCCCTCGATGTGCAGGTGCAGTTCGGCCTTGGGCAGGCCGGCGATGAAGGGCGTCAGCGACATGATCGATCCTCTGATGACGTCGCGGGGATTGTGCCTACATCCGCTCCGGCGTCGCAATGCCCAGCAGGTCCAGCGCGATCTCCAGCTGTCGCAGGGCGGCCGCCGCCAGGGCCAGGCGCGAGGCGCGGGTCGTCTCGTCCGGCGCGGCCAGCACGGGGCAGGCGGCGTAGAATTTCGAGAACGACTGCGCCAGACGATAGGCGTGCTCGGCGATCAGGTGCGGGCTGCGCTTGTCGTAGGCGTCGGCGGCGGCCTGGTCGAAGGCGTCCAGCGTCAGGACCAGATCCCGCTCGGCCGGCTCGGCTACCGCGATGGCCCCTGCGCTGGCGCCTTGGTCGGCGGCCTTGCGCAGCAGGGATTTGATGCGCACCGCCTGATACAGCAGGTACGGCCCTGTCTTGCCCTCGAAGCTCATGAAGCGGTCGAGGTCGAAGACGTAGCTGGTGGTGCGGTTGTTGGACAGGTCGGCGAATTTCAACGCCGCGACGGCCACCTTGCGGGCGATGTCCTCGAACTCGGCCTCGGGCAGATCAGCGCCCAGTTCGGCCTCCTTCAGGCGCTCGCGCGCCTTGTCGGTGGCCATGGTGATCAGGTCGTGCAGCTTCAGCACCCCGCCCGCCCGGGTCTTGAACGGCTTGCCGTCCGGCCCGTTCATGGTGCCGAAGCCCAGATGCTCCAGCGCGCCCTCGTCGGCGTATCCGGCCAGATAGGCCGCCCGGAACACCTGCTCGAAATGGTCGGCCTGACGCTGGTCCACCACATAGAGGATCAGGTCGAAGCCGGGGTCCTCGCGCCGTCCCACGATGGTCGCCAGGTCGGTGGTGCCGTACATGGCCGAGCCTTCGGACGACACGACCAGCAGCGGCGGCAGGTCGCGCTTGTCGCCCTCCTTCGCCACCCGAACGATGCGCGCGCCCTGATCCGCGATCAGCAGGCCCTGCTTTTCGAGGTCCGCCACCATGCCGGGCACGAAGGCGTCGGCGTCGGACTCGCCCTTCCACAGGTCGAAATCCACGCCCAGGGCCGAGAACTCGCGCTCCAGCGCCGAGCGGCTGACGGTGACAAAGTGGGCCCACAGAGCGCGGTATCCGGCACGGCCGGACTGCAGTTCGGCGGTCGCTTTCCGGGCGCGGTCGCGGAACGCCTCGTCCTCCTTGGCCTTGGCGGCGGCCAGCGGATACAGGCGCTCCAAATCCGCCAGCGACACCGGGCTTTCGGCGGGGAAGGGGCCGTCGCCGTCGGCCATGAAGGCGTCGGCCCCCGGAAGTTTCTGGCCTTCGTCGGCGCAGGCCACGATGAGCAGGCCCATCTGGAAGCCCCAGTCGCCGAAATGGGCGTCGCCCCACACGGTGTCGCCCCGGAAGCGGAACAGCCGCTTCAGGCTCTCGCCGATGATGGACGAGCGCAGGTGCCCCACGTGCATGGGCTTGGCCACGTTGGGCCCGGCGTAGTCGATGATGACCTTGCGGGCCGCCTCCACGCCGCTGGCTCCGGCCCGATCGCTGTCGCCCGCCACCGCCTCGGCCCGCTCGGCCAGGGTGGCGCCCGCCACCTTCAGATTGATGAAGCCCGGCCCGGCCACCTCGACGGACTCTAGCCGGGGGTCGGCGGCCAGCCGTTCGGCCACGCGGCTCGCCAGCTCACGCGGGTTGGCTTTGAGCGCCTTGGCGGCGGCCAGGGCGCCGTTGGACTGGAAGTCGGCCAGGTCGGGCCGGTCCGAGGCCGTCACGCGCGCCAGCGCCGCGTCCACGCCTTCGGCGGCGAAGGCGGCCCCGACCGCTTCGCCCAGAACAGACTTGAGGTCGGTCATTGTTGCGTTTGGGCCGTGCCGGCGTTGATGCGGAAGCGGCTGCCCGTGCGGTTGAATTCGGCCATTTCAGGCGTCACTTCAAAACCGACGAGGATCTCGAAGTTCGACCCGCTGGTGGTCTCTTCAGCGCGGGGAATCACGATGCCGCGAATCTCTTCCTCGACGCTGGTCTCCGACTGCCCCCGGAAATTCACCGGCAGGTCGAAATATTCCTTGGCCAGCACTGCGGTGTTTCGGTCCGTCACCGCGATCCAGTACCGATAGGTCCGGCTGTCGTTGGTCGCCTGCGGACCTCGTCCCAGTTCGAACAGGATGTTCATATTGACGGTGATGGGGTCGTCGCCGCGATACGAGCAGTTCGCCGTCACGCCCTGGATCTCGCCGGTGTAGCCCACATTGGCGGTGCTGGGCTGGTCGAACGGCATCTCCACATAGCGCGCGGCGTCATAGAGGATTTTCACGAAGGGGCAGGGCCCCGCGTTGACCTGCTCGTTCAGGCGCAGCCGAGGCATGTTCCAGGCGTCATTCTGCGGGCGGGTTTCTTCCTGACCGCTGGTCTCGCCCGGACGGGTCTGTCCCGGACGGGTCTGGGCTTCGCCGACGACGGGGGTGACGGCCAGGGCGGTCGTGGCGAGGAGGGGCAGGGCGATACGGCGCATGAAGAAATCCCGGCGAGCAGGTGAAGCCCCGCGCCGGTCGTGGCGCGAACTGAGGCTAAGGCTCATCGCTGATAGCGGCTAAAGCGAGGCGCCGCAACGCGCGCACCCCCCGCTGGCGTCCGACGCCGTGAGCGCCTAGTTAGGCTGCATGACCGCCGCCGCCGTGACCCTTCCCCATCGCCGCTCCCTGACCGTGCGCCTGGCCACGCCGCGGGGTTTCTGCGCGGGCGTTGACCGCGCCATCCAGATCGTGGAGCGGGCCCTCGAGAAATACGGCGCCCCCGTCTATGTGCGGCACGAGATCGTTCACAACCGCCATGTGGTTGAGCGCCTGCGCGACCTGGGCGCCGTGTTCGTCAAGGATCTGGATGAGTGTCCGGACGACCGGCCCGTGGTCTTTTCAGCCCACGGCGTGCCCAAGGCGGTGCCCGAGGCGGCGCGCTCCCGACAGATGTTCTTCCTGGACGCCACCTGTCCGCTGGTCTCCAAGGTGCATGTGGAAGCCGAGCGGCATTACGCGGCCGGCCGCCACATCATCCTGATCGGTCATGAGGGCCACCCCGAGGTGGTCGGCACCATGGGACAGCTGCCCCCGGGCGCCATCACCCTGGTGGAGACCGTCGAGGATGCGCGGGTCTTCTCTCCGCCGGGTGACGCGCCCCTCGCCTATGTGACCCAGACCACCCTGTCGCTGGATGACACGGCCGAGATCGTGCGCACCCTGAAGGAGCGCTTTTCCGGCCTGCCGGATCCGCACAAGGAAGACATCTGCTACGCCACCACCAACCGGCAGGAGGCGGTCAAGCGTCTGGCCGAGGGGTCGGATCTGGTTCTGGTGGTGGGGTCGGCCAATTCCTCCAACTCGGTGCGGCTGGTGGAGGTGGCGTTGCGCGCCGGCGCCCGTGACGCCAGGCTGGTGGACGACGCCTCGCGCATCGACTGGGCCTGGCTCGAGGGTGTCGAAACCGTGGGCGTGACGGCCGGAGCCTCGGCGCCCGAGGAATTGATCCAGGGCCTGATCTCGGCGCTTTCCGCCAACTTCGATGTGACCCTTCGCGAGGATGACGGAGCCCGCGAGACCGTCACCTTCAAGCTGCCCCGGGCCCTGACCGCCTAGAGCGTGTCCAGATAGGGGTTGTTGACCCGCACCCGCTGACCGGGCTGCAGCCCCAGCTCCTCGAAGGTCCAGATCAGCTCGAGGCCGTCTTCCGCATAGGCCTGGCAATAGTCATTGTGCATCCGCCGCAAGGTCACCACCGCCTCGTCGTCGACCAGGGTGATGATCGGCTGAATGTCGTCCCGTTCGGTGCAGCCGCCCGAAGTGACGCGGAAAACGGCATGGTCCGCGATGATCGCCGCGGCGTGGATCGGCTCCAGCACGCCGGGCATGTCTTCGGTGTTCACCACGATCTCACGGTGCGCGGCCGCGTCGGCGCGATCGGGCAGGATCCGGTCCAGCATCGCGCAACCGCCCATGAGGACGCAGAGGGTCAGGGTGGCTGCGATGGTGCGGAGCAAGACGCTCTCCCCCGTAGACATGGCCCATAATCGCCTGATTGGGCCAAATGCGAAAGGCCCCGGATTGCTCCGGGGCCTTGTTGTTCACAACCGGGCGCTCGAAAGCGGCCGATAAAGCCTTAGGACGAGTAGAACTCGACCACCAGGTTCGGCTCCATCTTCACGGCGTAGGGCACGTCGGCCAGCTCGGGGATCCGCACGTAGCGGGCCGAGAAGCCGCGGTCGCCCAGCTCCAGATAGTCCGGCACGTCGCGCTCGGACGACTGCTGGGCTTCCAGCACCAGCGCCATGGAGCGGGACTTTTCCTTGACCTCGACCACATCGCCGGCCTTCACGCGGTAGGAGGCGATGTCGACCTTCTTGCCGTTGACGGTCACGTGGCCGTGGCTGACGAACTGACGGGCGGCCCAGACGGTGGGCACGAACTTGGCGCGGTAGACGATGGCGTCCAGACGCGACTCCAGCAGGCCGATCAGGTTTTCCGAGGTGTTGCCCTTGCGGCGGGCGGCCTCGTCATAGGTCTTGGCGAACTGCTTCTCGGTGATGTTGCCGTAGTAGCCCTTCAGCTTCTGCTTGGCCTTCAGCTGGATGCCGAAGTCAGAAACCTTGTTCTTGCGGCGCTGGCCGTGCTGGCCGGGACCGTAGGAGCGCTTGTTGACCGGAGACTTGGCGCGACCCCACAGGTTTTCACCCATGGCGCGGTCGATCTTGTACTTGGCGCTGTGGCGCTTGGACATATGTCACTCTCTATGCTGATGCGGCCCGGCATCCCCCCGAATGGGAATGCGATCTCAACGGCGGTCCACGCATCGTCCGTCATGGAACACACCCCGGCCTTGCGGGCGGGGCGTGAAGGCGGGGCTTATGACCGCACCGGGCTCAAACGTCAAGGCGCAGAGGACTCCAGAGTGATCACCACCAGCGAATGGGCGGGCAGATCGAGCGCCAGCCGCCCGTTCGAAAGGCGCGCGCCCTCGAACGGGCGAGGCGCGACCCGGTCGGGATCCGCGACGGTGTTGTGGGCGTCCATGGTCCCGGCGGTCAGGATGAGGGCCTGCACGATGCGGGCGGCGCCCTCCATCTCCAGCCCTATGGCCGCCCCGGCGGCGGGGTCCAGATTGATCAGCGCCAGGTGCACGCGTCCGTCCGCGCCGCGCGCCGCCGTCGCGTCCACCATGGGCCTGTCGCCCGCGTCGCCGTCGTCCAGCGTCAGCGGCAGCACGCCGGCGTTCTGGAACGGCTTGTAGAGCATGAAGGCGTGATAGGTGGGCGTCAGCACCATGTCCGGACCGTCGGTCAGGATCAGCGCCTGCAGCACATTCACCATCTGGGCGATATTGCTCATGCGCACCCGCCCGGCGTGACGATGGAAGATGTTGAAATGGGCGGCGGCCACCAGGGCGTCGCGCACGCTGTTCTGCTGCTGCAGGTGTCCATCGGGCGAGCCGGGGGTGGGGTCGTACCAGGCGCCCCATTCGTCCACCGCGATGCCGAGCGCGCCTTCCGCATCGTACTCGTCCATGACCGCCGAATGCCCCGCGATGATGGTCTCGATGCGGTAGGCGTTGTCGAAGGTGGAGACCCATTCCTCGACCGGAAAGCCGATCGCGGCGCCCTTGGCCGACCAGTCTCCCGTGGGCAGGGTGTAGTTGTGCACCGACAGCTGGTCGAAATTGGTCCTGCCGTCCCGCATCAGGGTGCGGGTCCAGTCATAGTCGTCCCCGCTGGGGCCCGCCGCGATGATGACGGACTCCTGTCCGAAGGGGGCGATGAAGCCCGCATAGTGCCTCAGAAGATCCGTGTAGTAGGCGGCGCGCATGCGGCCTCCGCAGCCCCAGGGCTCGTTGCCGACGCCGATGTAATCCAGACGCCAGGGCTGCTCCCGTCCGTTGGCGCGCCGTTCGCGGGCCAGCGAGGACTGGCTGTCCGAGGTGACGTATTCGATCCAGTCCGCCGCCTGCTGCGGCGTGCCCGTGCCCACATTGATGCTGAGATAGGTCTTCGCCCCGATCAGTTCGGCGAAGTCGAAGAATTCGTGGGTTCCGAAGGCGTTGTCCTCCTCCGTGCCGCCCCACCAGCGGTTCAGGGTGACGGGTCGCTCGCCGCGCGGTCCGATCCCGCTACGCCAGTCATAGATGTCGGCGTAGCAGCCGCCCGGCCAGCGCACGACCGGAACCTCCAGCGCCCGCAGGGCCGCGACCACATCATTGCGGAAGCCGCGCGTGTTCGGAATGTCGGAGTCCGGTCCCACCCAGATCCCGCCGGTGATGCCGCTGCCCAGTTGCTCCATGAAGTGGCCGTACACCTCCGGTTGGATCACCGCGCCGGGGCTGTTCAGATCGACCGTTCCGGAGACCGTTCGGGGCTGCGCGAACGCCGCTCCGGCGAACGCGGTCAGGGCGACGGCCAGTGTGGCCAGGGTGCGGCGGGTCATCGTGCGGTCTCCAGTTCCACCAGGATCACGTCATGCACGGCCATGGGCAGGGTCAGGACGGCGCGGCCGCTCGCGTCGGCGCGCACCGTCATCTGTTCGGGCTCATCACGGGTTTCGGCGTGCAGTTCGGACAGCCGGCTTTCGTCCAGGATCTCGGGCGAGCCCATCTCCAGCCAGGCGGTGTAGGCGTCGTTGTGGCGGAAGCCGACCCGGCGGACCGATGCGGCATGGTCGCCGGGCGCCAGACCCTCGAACCTCAACACCAGCGGCGCGGCGGGCGGGGAAGGCCGCACCTGGCGGAAATAGGGCCGGTTGCTGACGTCCTGGTCCCGGGGCGGCTCATAGGCCCAGGCCAGCACCTGAACGCCCGTCGCGCCGCGGGTGATGATGGTCTGGTCATCGCCGCCCTCAAGTTCCTGCTCGCCCAGGGCGTTGAGGTATTTGTAGGCGAACCAGGCGGGCTTGCGCACGCCCTGGGGGTTCATCAGGCCGAACCCGCCCTGGAACGGCAGGGTCTGCGGTCCTGGCTCCTCGAACAGGTCGGAGAAGGCCCAGTAGCTCATGTTCTGGGCCAGGCCCTCGGCCTGACGCGTCTTGGTCAGGATGAAGGACGCGCTGATGTGGCTGTCGTGGACCGGGTCGCGCGGATTGTAGCTGGCGCTCCATTCCGTGAAGTACAGCGGCAGGCCGGGCTGGTGCGACGCCTCGATCTGGGCCCTCACGTTGCGGATGTCGCCGATGACGGAGTCCGGCGACCGGGACAGCATGTTGTCGTCCTGGCCGAACTCATCGAGGAAGCCGCCCTCCACCCCGTAGGTGTGGGTGGTGATGAAATCGACCGGCACCTCGTTGGCCTCGGCGTGGGCGAGGAATTCCGGAACCCAGGCCGCCCCCGCCGTGGACGGCCCGCCGACCCGCAGCGCCGGATCAATGGCCTTTATGGTGCGGGCCGTGCGGGCGTAGTGGTCGAAATAGGCCGCCTGGTCGGCATTCTCCCAGAAGCCGTCCAGATTGGGCTCGTTCCAGAACTCGAAATACCAGGTCCTGACCTCCTCGGCGCCGTAACGGTCGATCAGGTGGCGCACGAAGGCGTCGATGAGCCCTTCCCATTTCCCGGGATCGGGATGGGAGGTGTTGCCCTGCCAGTAGAAGATGGTCTGGTCCGAGGTCCGCATGTCGTGCGGCGTGAAGCCCAGCTCGATGAAGGGCCGGATGCCCATCTCCAGAAACTGGTCGTACAGCCGGTCGATGCGGCTGAAGTCATAGACCGGCCGACCGTCCACCTCGCGATAGACGCCCATGTCGTCGTGGAAGATGGCGTGGAAGCGGATGTAGTCGAAGCCGAGCTCGTCGCGCACGATCCAAAGCTGGCCCAGGGCGTCGTCCCGTCCCGTCACGCCGGGATAGTCCGCCCCGACGGAGTGCAGCGCCATGCGGTCGCGGGGGCGGGCAGGGGCGTTCAGATCAACGGTGACTTCGCGGACGCTTGCGAGGCCCGTATCCTGACCTGCGGCTGCACACGGGGTCTGCGCCAGCATCAAGCCGGCGACGGCCAAAATAGCCAGCGCACCACACCACTTCACGGCATCCTCCCTCGGTCCTTCGGACTCTCAGGAAGACGGTAGCGTTACCATTCCAGATGTGCAAACCAGTTTCACCAGCGCGATGGCGGTCGTGTCAGGGCTCGGGCGTCCAGACGAAACCGCCGTCCCGTTGCTCGATGCGGCCCAGACCCGGATAGGGGAAGTGCACGCCGTAATAACGTTGTCCCTCGCCGGCGCCGCGCTCAAGCAGGCTCCGCCGGGTGGCGATGGCGGTGTCGCTGTCGTTGTCCCAGGCGTTCACGAGCTCCGGACGCCGCACCGATATCACCGCGCTGTGCAGGGCGTCGCCGATGTAGAGCAGGCGCTCGTCGCCCGAGGTGATCGCGAAGCCGGAATGGCCCGGGGTATGGCCGTCCAGCGGCACGGCGGTGAGGAACGGCGTGATGGCGGCGCCGGGTTCGAACGTCTGGACCTGCGGGGTGATGGCGGCCACGAACCCGGCGAGGCCCTGCGCTTCGGCGCCGGCCTGCATGGCGCGCCATTCCGGGGCGCTCATGCGGATCAGGGCGTTGGGGAAGGCCAGGGCGCCCTCGGCGTTCAGCAGGCCGCCGATGTGGTCGCCGTGGGCGTGGGAAATCAGGATGTCGGTCACTTCGGCCGCCTCGACGCCCGCGGCGGAGAGCGCGCCGGGCAGGCCGTTCTGGGTGCCCATCTGGCCGCCGGCGCCGGTGTCGATCAGCACCACCCGGTCGCCCTGGCGCACCAGCAGCGGCTGGACCGACAGGTGCACGGCGTCGCCCTCTTCACCGGCTTCGGCGAGAACGGCGGCCACAACAGCGGGATCGCCCCAGGGGCTCTGGTCCACCGGCAGGCTGATGGTCCCGTCCCTCAGCGCCGCCAGTTGCAGCGCTCCGAGAGTGAAGGGATGCACGTCCGTGCTGGCGGGAATGGCGTCGGCGGCGGCCTCGCTCTCTGCGGGCGCTTCGCCCGGCTGGCTGCAGGCGGCGGCGCCCAGAAGGGCGGCGAGGGTCAGCGCGGCCGAAGCCAGCTTGATGGAAGGTGTCATGGATCGTGTCCCCGAAATGAAAAACGCCCCGCCGATCCGGCGGGGCGCTTTGGTCATCAGCCCTTGGCGGCCGCGAACAGGTCGTTGACCTTGTTCCAGTTCACCACGGTCCAGAAAGCCTTGAGGTAATCGGGACGGCGATTCTGGTACTTCAGGTAGTAGGCGTGCTCCCAGACGTCGGCGCCCAGGACGACCGCGCCGCGCTCGTCGGCCACGTCCATCAGGGGATTGTCCTGGTTGGGGGTGGAGGTGACCTTCAGCTTGCCGTCCTGCCAGATCAGCCAGGCCCAGCCCGAACCGAACTGGCCGGCGCCGGCGGCGTTGAAGGCTTCCTGGAACTTGTCCATGCCGCCCAGGTCCTTGTCGATCTGGGCCTTCAGTTCGGCCGAGGGCTCCCCGGTCTCACCCTGCGGGGCCATCAGCTCCCAGAACAGGCTGTGGTTCCAGTGGCCGCCGCCATTGTTGCGCACGGCCTTGGGGGCCTTGGAGATGCCGGCGAACAGCGCTTCGAGCGACTTGCCCTGCAGGCTGGAGTCCGCGTCCACCGCCTCGTTCAGCTTGTCCACATAGGTCTTGTGGTGCTTGTCGTGGTGGAAGGTCATCGTCTCCTTGTCGACCGCCGGCTCCAGCGCGTCATAGGCGTAGGGCAGGTCGGGGAGGGTGAAGGCCATGGTGTGACTCCTTTTCGTCGGCGATCGTTCTGTCTCAACGCTTCATGTAGGTGAAGCGATGCCGGACCCAAGCCATGCGGGCCGGATTTCTGGGGATTACGGCTCAGCTTCGACGGTGCAGGACGTGGTCGACGCTGGCCTTCAGCATCTCGGCGTCATGGCCGAAGGGCGCCAGGTGGTCCCGCGCCTGCTGGGCCAGGTGGGACACCCGCTCGCGCGCGGCGTCGACGCCCAGCAGGGTGACGAAATTGGTCTTGCCCCTGGCCGCGTCCTTGCCGCCCGCCGCCTTGCCCAACAGATCCTCGTCCCCCTCGGCGTCCAGCAGGTCGTCCACGATCTGATAGGCCAGCCCCAGGTCGTGGGCGAAGGCGAGCAGGGCGTTGCGGTGCTCCTCGCGGGCATGGGCGATGATCAGGGGAATCTCGAAGGCGTAGGTGATCAGGGCCCCGGTCTTGAGCCGCTGCATGCGCGCCACCCCGCCCAGGTCATCGCGCACCCCCATCAGATCGATCATCTGGCCGCCCGCCATGCCCCGCGCACCCGACGCGAAGGACAGGCGCATGGCCAGCTCGCAGCGCACGCCGGGGTCGTCGTGGGTGTCCTCGTCGAGGATGATGTCGAACGCCGCGGTCTGCAGCGCGTCCCCGGCCAGCACGGCTGTGGCCTCATCATAGGCCCGGTGCAGGGTAGGCCGGCCCCGGCGCATGTCGTCGTCATCCATGCACGGCAGGTCATCGTGGATCAGGGAATAGGCGTGCACGCACTCCAGCGCGCATGCCGCGCGCAGCACCGGCCGCTCCTCGATGTCGAACAGCCGGGCCGCCTCCAGGGCGAAGAACGGCCGCAGCCGCTTGCCGGGCCCCAGGGCCGCGTAGCGCATGGCCTCGGTGAGGCGCGCCTCGGGGCCGTCAGCGCGCGGCAGCAGTTCGTCCAGCGCCACTGTGACCAGATCGGCCACCTCCGCCACGCGGTCGGCCATGGCCTGTTCCGGCGAATTGGCGGCGGGGTAGGGATCGGATTGGTTCAAAACAGACGCCCCCCCACCGGAACCTCGCGGTCCACGCACACCAACACCACCTCGCCGTCGGCGTCGGGAAAGCCCAGGGTCAGCACCTCGGACATCATCGGTCCGATCTGGCGGGGCGGGAAGTTGACGACGGCGGCGACCTTGCGGCCGTGCAGCTCGTCCAAAGCATAGTGTTTCGTGATCTGGGCCGAGGAGCGCTTCACCCCGATGTCGGGGCCGAAATCGATGGTCAGGCGATAGGCGGGCTTGCGCGCTTCGGGAAAGGGCTCGGCCTTGAGGACCTGGCCGACGCGAACGTCCACCTTCATGAAGTCGTCGAAGGTGATCTGATCGGCCGCCGGGCCGCTCATCACGAGAACTCGGCGGGCTCGACGCCCCTGGCCTGGCCGTCGGCGCCGACCACGATCTTCTCCACCCGCAGCTGGGCGGCCTTCAGCCTGGCCTCGCAGTGAGCCTTGAGCGCGGCTCCCCGCTCATAGATGGCGATGGACCGCTCCAGCGGGGCCTGGCCCGACTCGAGCTCGGAGACGATCTGCTCAAGTTGAGCCAGGGCGTCCTCGAAGCTGAGATCGGCGGGAATGGTCTTGGGGTCGTCGGCCATGGTGTTTTCGCGCATCCGGAGAGTCGGGCGACCCTAGACCATATCCGCCCCATGCCGGAACGGCCTGAATCCAAAAAATGGTCAGGCGGCCGGCGGCGGTGTCAGGGCGTCGTCCTTCTCGGTGGCGCGGCGCCATGCGTCGCGGTCCATCACCCGGTGGGCGTAGTCGGCGAACTCGGGACGTTTCTCGATGGTGCCGAACTGCAGACCCCAGCCGACCTGGGCCCCCACATAGACGTCCGCCGCGCTGAACCGGTCGCCGGCGATGTAGGGTCCGGCCTTCACCGCCCCCGACAGGGCGTCAAGCACCGCCGCCATGGAGCCGTAGCCCACGAAGCCCTGCTTGTCGGCCGGCACCTGCACCTGCAGCGCCTGATTGGTGACCGCGGCCTCCAGCGGACCGGCGGCGAAGAACATCCAGCGGTAATAGGCCCCGCGCCTGTCCAGCGCGGGCGCCAGGCCCGCCTCGGGAAAGGCGTCGGCCAGATAGGCGCAGATGGCCGCGCACTCGGTGATCACCTGATCGCCGTGGCGAATGGCCGGCACCTTGCCCATGGGATTGATCGCCAGATAGTCGGCGCCCTTCATGGTCGTGCCGTAATCGAGCACCGTCTCGGCGTAGTCGGCGCCCGTCTCCTCCAGCATCCAGCGGACGATGCGGCCCCGCGACATGGGGTTGGTGTAGAACATCAGATTCTGAGCCATCTGCGGTCTCCCTTTACGGTCACGCTCGAACATAAGCAGAACATCAACGCCGCGTCATGTGAAACCTCGGCGACAGAGGCTCGTCGTCAGCGCTTCTCGAAGCGGCGGCTGGACCAGTATTTGAACCCCTGATCCAGGGTGCAGCGCCAGCCCAGCGACTTGAGCCGATGGCCGATCATGGCGTTGAAGAAGCCGTGGGCCAGGACCAGCACCTCCTCGCCCTGTTCGGCGCGGGTGATCAGGATGTTGGCGGCCTTCACCGCCCGGGCGCGGGCCAGGTCGCGGCTTTCCTCGCCCTCGTCATGCAGGTCGAAGGCCCACCACCAGATGCGCGAGACCACGCCCCACCAGCGGGGCGACAGCTTCACCCAGGCTGGAAAGGCGGGCGGGGGCAGGGGGGCTTCGATGAAAACCGGGTCTATGGACAGTTCGCGCTCGCCCGCCACATGGCCCGCCGTCTCGATGGCGCGGGGCCGCGTCGAGACGAAGATGGCGTCGGCGCGGGCGGCGGTTTGCAAAAGGCCCGGCGGCGGCGTCTGCTTCTTGCAAAGGCCGCCCACCTCATAGGTCGCCCACCAGTCGCGGTAGCCCTGGGACGTCAGCAGCACCTTGCGGGACAGGGCCGGTCGGCCGTGGCGAGCAAGCGTGATGGCGCCCGGTGCGCGCACGGCGGCGGGCGCCGCCGGGGGGCGGACGGGAATCGACTCAGCGGGGAGATTCTGGATCGTCATGGCCGGACACGGACGCCTTTGGCATCAAAGGTTTCGCGCGTCTATCCCTCCCCTAGCGCCCGCAGATGGGCGACGGCCGACAGGCCCAGTCCGTTCAGGTCGTAGCCGCCCTCCAGCGACGAGACAACCTTGCCGCCGCAGCGGGCGCGGGCGACTTCGATCACCGCCCGGGTGGCCCAGGCGAAATCCTCGGCCTCCAGAGACTGGTGCGCCAACGGATCGCGGCGGTGGGCGTCGAAGCCCGCCGAGATGATCACAAGGTCGGGATCAAAGGCGTCCAGCGCCGGCATCAGACCGCCGGAGAAGGTGGCCCGCCACGCCTCGCGCGCCGCGTGGGGCGGGACCGGGGCGTTGACGATGTTGCCCACGCCGGTCTCGTCCGCCGCGCCCGTGCCAGGATAGAGCGGCATCTGGTGGATGGAGCCGAGGAACAGGCTGGCGTCGTTCTCGAACGCCGCCTGGGTGCCATTGCCGTGGTGCACGTCGAAGTCGATCACCGCGACCCTCGCCATGCCCAGCGTCTGGGCTTCGCGCGCGGCGACGGCCACATTGGAGAACAGGCAGAACCCCATGGCCTTGTCCGGCTCCGCGTGGTGGCCCGGGGGACGCACGGCGGCGAAGGCGCGATCAGCCTCGCCGCGCGCCACGGCCCGCACCGCCTGGACCGCCGCCCCCGCCGCCAGTCGCCCGGCCCGCACGCTTCCCGGCGACAGCACCGTGTCAGCGTCCAGCGCTACGACGCCGGCGGCGGGCGAGGCGTCCAGAATCCTCTGAACGTGGGCCTCGGGGTGGACGCGGATCAGGGCCTGAATCTCGGCCTCCGTCGCCTCGCGACGGTCCAGCGACAGGCCCGCGTCGTCCACGGCGTCCAGCACGGCCGCCAGCCGGGCCGAGCGCTCGGGGTGCCCCTGGCCGGTGTCGTGGGCGAGCATGTCGGGGTGGGTGATGAACAGGGTCATGAGTCGCAGTCTAGCGAGGCGGCGGGGTTTGCGTCACGCGCCGGGAAAGCTATGCCGCCATCATGACCGCTTTCGCCATCCGCCCCGCCACGCCCGACGACGCCCCCGCCCTGGCGGTGCTCGGCCGCGCCACCTTCATCGAGACCTTCGTCACAGGCTTTGAGATTCCCTATCCGCCGGAGGACCTGGAGCCGTTTCTGGACGAGACCTTCAGCGAGGCGACCACGCGGGCGCGGCTGAGCGATCCGGACCACCATTACTGGGTGGCCGAGCAGGATGGGGAGGTTCTGGGCTTCGCCAACACCGGCCGCTGCGGCCTGCCGCATCCTGACGCGCGGGCGAGCCATGCGGAACTGCACCGGCTTTATGTGTCGAAGGCGGCGCAGGGGCTGGGTGTCGGCACGGCCCTGCTGAAAGTGGCGCTGGACTGGATGGAGGCGAATTCGGACGGGCCGCTGTGGATCGGGGTCTGGAGCGGCAATGTGAAGGCGCAGAAGCTTTACGCCGCCTATGGCTTCGACAAGGCGGGGGAGTATCAGTATCCGGTCGGGGCCTGGCGCGACGACGAGTTCATCCTGCGCCGGGGCTGACGTCAGGGATCGTGGATGGACCTTGCGCCGGTCCTCTGCTGATGTTTGGGGCGAAACGGGAGACCGGCCATGATCTGGATGATGCTGCTTGCCGGGCTGGCGGCCCAGGACGACCCGGCGGCCGCGGCGCATGCCGAAGCGGACGCCCTCATCGCCGCCGCCGGCGCCGAGGGCGTATTCGAGAACATCACAACCGACACCGTCCCGACCCTGCGTCACGTGCAGAGCGGCCTGACTTGTCACTTCACCTCCGGCGAGGCGACCAATTCCATATCCGTCTTTCCCGACGCCGGCGGCCTGAGCCGGGGCGACAACGTGGGCTGCAATACCCGCGGCCAGGACATGGACGTGACGGTTTATGCGACGCGCTACGCCCGGGATTTTTCTGCGGCCGCCGTGCTGGATGACGCCGCCGCCGCGATTCGCCATCGCTGGCCTGAAGCGCAGGCTTACGAAGGCGGCTTTCCCCTGTTCACGCCCCCGGACCGGGAAGAGCCCCCGTTGCACGCGGTCTTCAATGTCACCGTCCGGGATGCGCCCCACGTGACCTTCGTGCTCGTTCAGCACCAGGAGGAATGGAGCTACAAGCTTAGGGGAACACGGGAGGGCGACGACGTCATGATCGCCGGCATGACCGGCAGCATGATGTTCATGAACGCCCTCGGCGATATTGGCGGCGAGCCCTAGATCGGAACCTCGCCTTCGGTCCCCGCCGGGTTCTCCCGGGTGGGCATGTCGCGGATCTCGGGAACCACCTTCTCCCGGAACACCTCGTGCAGGCGGCGCAGCTCGGTGAGGGGCTCGAGGTGGTGGTCCACGCGGATATCCCATAGCGGGTAAGCCTCGGTGTCCATCACATAGACGGTGGCCGAGACCTCGCCCTTCACGTCGCCGCCCGCCGCCACGCCCTCGGCCAGGGCCTCCAGCAAACGGTCGGCTAGGGGCTCGTCCGGCATGGCCTCGAACCGGTCGGCGGCGCGCGTCAGCACATGGGGTCCCGCCAGCCGGTTGCCCTGAACGCTGAAGCCGTCCCGCTGCAGCGATCCGCACCAGTCCAGACACGCCTCGCCGGTGAAGACCGCCGTGTGGCCCTCCCGGTCGATCACCGCGAATTGGCGAAAGTGGATGGCAGGGTCCGTGGTCAGCAGCGCCTCATGCACCGCCCCGGCCGACAGGCCCTGCCGCAGCAGGTCCAGCCCGTCGATGCCCAGATAGGGATTCACCCGGGCCTGGGTGGCCACCGCGCCCACGCCCGCCGCGGCGTGGGTCAGCAGCTTGCCCACAGCCGGAACCGCCGTCACCGCGGCGATGCCGAACTGTCCGGTGCGGGCGCAGCGCGCCACCAGGGAGAAGGTCATGGGGCAGGAGGCTCCGGTTGCAAGGGGGTCCGGGCCAAACGACCGACGAGCGTGGCGGTTGCGCGGCGGCGCTTTGCGTATGGCGACGCTGGAACCTTCCGCACCCGGACCGGGTTGGCGTCTGGCGAAAACGGAGACGGACCATGCTGGCAGGGGATTGGGAAAGTGCAGATAACAAATCAGGCGCCGGCGCGATGACGCGCGCAGCCTTTTCCTCGACTCTGCGAAGCCAGGGCGGGGTGGTTCTGCACAAGGTGGCGGAAATCGACCTGGGCGGACGCGAGGTGACGGCCTACTACCGTCTGACCGGCCCGCGCGGCCCCCGCATCCTTCATGATCTGGCCGAGGCGGAGGACGCCTTTGATCGGGAAGCGGAGCGCCTGATTCCGCCGGCCCGCTGGAAACCGGCGGCGCAGGTCGCTTGATTTCGGCTCGTGAGCTTCACACCTAGGCTGTTCCATTCCGCCTCATCCAGGATGACGACCATGCTGAAGCTCTATTACTCCCCCGGCGCCTGCGCCCTGGCTTCGCACATCGCCTTTGAAGAGGCGGGCGCGGACTATGAGTCCGTGAAGATCGACCTGAAGGCGGGCGAGCAGAAGGCTCCGGACTACCTGGCGATCAATCCAGCGGGCGTGACCCCGGCGCTGGTGACGGATGAGGGCGTCCTGACCGAGAACGCCGTCATCATGTCCTGGATCGCGGACCTGCATCCCGACAGGAACCTCGTGCCGGCCGACGCCTTCCAGCGCGCCCGCATGGACGCCTTCAACGGCTGGGCCGCCGCGTCCCTGCACCCGGCCCTGAGCCGCCTGATGTTTTCGCGCCCGCCGCTGGAAGGCGACGCCAGGGACGCCGCCCTGAAAGCCGTGAAAGACAAGCTGGCCCTGGCCGAACAGCACCTGCTGAAAGGCCCGTTCGTCATGGGCGATCAGCACACCGTCGCCGACGGCTACCTGTCCGTCTTCACCCGCTGGTGCCGCCTGGCGGGCATCCTGGACGGGGACGCCTATCCGAAGCTGAACACGCACCTGGATGCGGTCCAGGCCCGCCCCGCCGTGCAGCGCGCGCTGAAGGCCCAGGGAATAGAGCCGGTCGGCGGGTGACCGCCGGTCATCCACCGCAGGCTTGCCACAAGCCCTCGCATGAGGGCTTGTAATCCCTCCCGTTGAGGGGCAAACGGGCCATCAGGTCGGCCGAAGACGATCAGGGTGCGGTGCGTGAAGGGATGCGCGCTCCGCCAGGGCTTCGCTGAAGCGGACCGACCGCAGACACGCCCTTTTCAAGCCGCACAGCCACGGTACCCTAACGCCCATGAGCTTTTCCCTTTTCGGCGCCATCTCCAACGACATCGCCATCGATCTCGGCACTGCCAACACCCTCATCTACCAGAAGGGCAAGGGCATTGTGCTCAACGAGCCCTCGGTGGTGGCGCTGAGAAACGTCGGCGGGCGCAAGATCGTCCACGCCGTGGGCATCGAGGCCAAGCAGATGCTGGGCCGCACCCCCGGCCACATGGAGGCCATCCGCCCCATGCGCGACGGGGTCATCGCCGACTTCGAAGTGGCCGAGGAGATGATCAAGCACTTCATCCGCAAGGTTCACAACCGCAAGGGCTTCGTGAACCCCAAGGTGATCGTGTGCGTGCCGTCGGGCGCCACCGCGGTCGAGCGCCGCGCCATCAATGATTCCTGCCTGAACGCCGGCGCCCGCCGCGTCGGCCTGATCGACGAGCCCATGGCCGCCGCCATCGGCGCCGGCCTGCCCATCCACGAGCCCACCGGCTCCATGGTCGTCGACATCGGCGGCGGCACCACCGAGGTGGCCGTGCTGTCCCTGTCGGGCATCGTCTATTCGCGCTCCGTGCGCGTGGGCGGCGACAAGATGGACGAGGCGCTGATCAGCTACATGCGCCGCAACCACAATCTGCTGATCGGCGAGACCACCGCCGAGCGCATCAAGAAGGACATCGGCACCGCCCGCATCCCGCCGGACGGCGAGGGTCTGGGCATCGAGGTCAAGGGCCGCGATCTGATGCAGGGCGTGCCGCGCGAGGTGCGCATCTCGGAACGCCAGGCCGCCGAGGCCTTGGCCGAGCCGGTCAGCCAGATCATCGAGGCGGTCAAGGTGGCGCTGGAAGCCACCCCGCCGGAACTGGCCGCCGACATCGCCGACAAGGGCATCATGCTGACCGGCGGCGGCGCCCTGCTGCGCGGCCTGGACGCCGAGATCCGCGACCAGACGGGCCTGCCCGTCTCGGTGGCCGATGATCCGCTGTCTTGCGTGGCGGTCGGCTGCGGCCGCGTGCTGGAGCATCCGCGCTGGATGAAGGGCGTGCTGGAAGCCACCCTTTAAGGCGACCGGTGCGGCGCGGGGTCATTCCCGCGTGATCTCTGTTTTCAATCCGAGCGGTTTTTGCCATAGGCTGGCCCATCGGCGCGGGCGTCCCGCCGATTCCATCCCGATGAAGGGCCCGAAAGCCCAGGAAGGCGCGCCGTGGCGTTTCGCGACGGACCGTTTGATAATCTGAAGGCTCCGCTGACCTGGGTGTCAGCAGGGGTTGTCGTCGTCGCCATGATCGTGGCGGTGGTGCTTCTCATCGCCAACGGCCGTGATGTGGAGTCCGGCGAGTACGGCGCCGCGCGCGCCGGCGCCGACGCCGTGGCCGCGCCTGTGGGCGGCGTCCTCGCCGCCCCGGTGCGGTGGGCGGGGCAGGCCAGCGACTATGTGCGCGGCTATTTCTTCGCGGTGTCCGAGAACCGTCGTCTGCGCGCCGAGCTGGCTGAGCTGGAGCCCTGGCGTGACCAGGCCATCGCGCTCAAGAACGTCAACGCTCGCTACGAAGCCATGCTGGGTCTGCGGGTCGAGCCGCCAGTGGAGATGGTCACCGCCCGTTCGGTGTCGGAGTCCCGCGGCCCCTTCGTCAACGCCCGTCTGATCGACGTGGGCCAGGCCGCCGGCGTGCGCGTCGGCAATCCGGTCATCAACGAGCATGGTCTGGTGGGGCGTGTCGTGGGCGCCACCGGCGGGGTCAGCCGGGTCCTGCTCATCACCGACGTGTCCAGCCGGGTGCCGATCCTGGTGGACCGCACCGACGCCCGCGCCATGTTGTCGGGCGACGGCAGCGGCAATCCCCGGCTTGAATATGTGCGCGGCGAGGATTCCCTGCGTGAGGGCGACCGCATCCTGACCTCGGGCGACGGCGGCGGCATTCCGCGCGGTCTGCCCGTGGGCGTGGCCGCGCGCGGCATTGACGGCACCTGGCGGGTCAAGCTGTTCACCGATCGCGGCGCGGTCGACTATGTGCGGGTGCTGCTGTTCCAGGACTTCGCCCAGTTGGCCGATCCCGAGGCGCTCAACGCGCCGCCCCTGGCCGCGGCGGACACGGCGCCGCCGCCCGACGCCCAGACCGCCGCCCGCATCGCTGATCAGGAGGCCCGCCGCCGCGCCCGCGACGAGGAGGAAGTGCGGCGCGTGGCCGAGGCCGAGGCTCAACGCCGCCGCGAAGCCGCCGAGCAGGCGGCCGCCCGGACCGCCGCCGCCGCTCAGCCGGCGCCAGAGGAGGTTCAGGAGTGAGACGGGCGATGGCCGTGCGGGTCGTGGGGCCGATGCAATGGATGGTCTGGCCGGCGCTGATCGCGGTGGCCGGCACGGTGATCCTGGCCACGCCGGCGCATCTGTTCGGCCTCAGCCTGCCCGAGCCGATCCTGCCGCTGGCCCTGGCTTTCGCCTGGCCCCTGATCCGGCCGTCGGTCCTGGCGCCGCTGATGCTGCTGGCTCTGGGCCTGTTCCTCGACGTCTTCTGGTTCGCGCCCCTGGGGCTGTGGCCCCTGTCGCTGCTGGCCGTCTATGGCGTGGTTCTGGCCGGGCGCAGTCTTCTGGCGGGGCAGGACACCCGGATGCTGTTCGCCTGGTACGCGGGGTGCACCATTCTGGCCTTCATTCTGGCCTACATGATCGTCAGCCTGATGGCGGGCAATGCGCCCAGCCTTCTCGCCCTGTTCTGGCAAGTGCTGCCGACCCTGGCCCTGTTCCCCGTCGCGGGCTGGATGATCGAGCGTTTTGACGACGGGGATGTGCGTTTCCGATGAGCAGCGAACCGTCGATCTTCTTTTCCGACGTCAATGAGCGGCAGGGCTCGTTCCTGCGGCGCACCTTCCTGCTGGGCGGAGCCACGGCCCTTGGTCTTCTGGCGCTGGGCGGGCGGCTGGGTCAGCTCCAGGTGGTCCAGGCGGGCGAATACGCGACGCTGGCGGTCAACAACCAGTTCAACTTCCGTCTCATTCCTCCGCCGCGCGGACGCATCCTGGACCGGGACGGCCTGGTCATCGCGGGCAACCGGCCCAGCTTCCGCGTGATGGTGGTGCGGGACGAGACGCGTGATCTGGACCAGACCCTGGATCTTCTGGGCCGGCTGCTGCCGGACACGCTGGAGCGGCGCCGCGCCATCGTGCGCGACGTCAACGCCGCGCCCCGTTTCGTTCCCGTGCCGGTCAAGAGCGACCTGACGTGGGACGAGTTCGCCCGGGTCAACCTCTACGCCAACGAACTTCCGGGCGTCATGGCCGATATGAACGAGGCCCGCTACTACCCGCACGGCGGCGTCTTCTCCCACACGGTCGGCTATGTGGCCAAGGTGTCGGATCGGGACGTGGCCGCGGTCCGCGAGCGGGGCGAGGCGGTCTCGACCCTGATGTATCACCCCGGCTTCCGCATCGGCCGCCAGGGCATCGAACGGACCCTGGACCCGGATCTGCGTGGGACCGAGGGCGGCCAGAGGGTCGAGGTGGACGCTCGTGGCCGCATCGTCGGCGAAGACGTGGAGGGCTCCGTCGCGCCGACGCCCGGCAAGGACGTCGTGCTGACGCTCGACACCGACGTTCAGTCCCGGGCGCTGGAGGTGTTCGGCGAGGAATCCGGCGGCTGCGTCGTCATGGACATCAGGAACGGCGACGTCCTGTGCATGATGTCGGCCCCGGCCTTTGACCCCAACCTGTTCGTCTCTGGCGTGCCCGGCAGCGTCTACCGGGCCTGGGCCGACTATGAGCGCCGGCCTCTGCTGGACAAGACCATCTACGGCACCTTCCCGCCGGGCTCGACCTTCAAGATGACGACCGCCCTGGCGCTTCTGGACGCGGGCGTGGACCCCACCGAGCGGGTGACGTGCACCGGCGGGTATCGGTTCGGCAACCGCACGTTCCGCTGTCACAAGGCCAGCGGCCACGGCCCCCAGACCATGCACGACGCCATCAAGAACTCGTGCAACGTCTATTTCTACAGCATGTGCAATCGCGCCGGCATCGACCGCATCGCGCGCACCGCCGAGGCCCTGGGCTTCCACCGCACCTACGATTTCGGACTGACGGGCCAGCGCGAGGGCACCATGCCCTCCACGGAATGGAAACGGCACGCCTTCCGCAACAATCCCAACCCCGACGCGCGCACCTGGTATCCCGGCGAAACCCTGTCGGTGGCGATCGGGCAGGGCGCGACCGAGGTCAGCGCCCTTCAGCTGGCCGTCATGACGGCCCGCATCGCCAACGGCCGCAAGGCGATCGAGCCTCGTCTCATCAAGTCGGTGGGCGGGGTGGACCGTCCGTCCGGCGCCGCCGTTCCCGACCTGCCGTTCTCGGTTCAGCATCTGGACATCGTCCGCGCCGGCATGGCCGCCGTGGCCAATGACGTGACCGGCACGGCCTACCGGGTCAGCCAGCTGGGCCTCGGCGACATCCAGATGGCGGGCAAGACCGGCACCGCCCAGGCGCGCTCCGGCCTGCGTCGCGGCACCACCGTCGAGTGGGCCAGCCGCGACCACGGCCTGTTCGTCGCCTTCGCGCCTCATGATGCGCCCCGTTACGCCATCGCGGTCGTGGTCCAGCATGGCGGCGGCTCCCGCGTGGCCGCGGAAAAAGCGCGTGAGGTCATGCGCGTGACCCTGCTCAAGGACCCGGACATGCGCACGCGCATCGAACGACCCCCGCCGCCCGAACCGGTCGGGCCGGTGGAGGAGGAGGATCCCGCCGCCATCGCGCCCCCGGCGCCGGCGCCCCCGCAGCCTCGACCAACGTCGGTTCCCACGGGACCCCAGCCCTATCTGCCTGAAGGCGGCGCCCAATGACCGGCACAGCCCTGACGCGTCCCGGCCAGCGCGAACGCCTGCCCGTCAAGCTGGCCGAGATCGACTGGCGCCTTGTGGGCCTGCTGTGCCTCGTCGCCGGGGTCGGGGCCATGATGCTTTATTCCCTGGGCGGAACCTCGTGGGAGCCGTGGGCGGCCAACCACGTGCTCCGCGTCGGGGTTTGTGTCGTGATCATGCTGGTGCTGTCCCTGGTGAACCTCAGGATATGGTTCGCCACAGCCTATCCCATCTATTTTGCGGCTCTGGTGCTGCTCGTGGCCGTGGAGCTGTTCGGCTACACCGTGAACAACGCCAAGAGCTGGCTGGACCTGGGCGTGACCCGCATCCAGCCCTCGGAGCTCATGAAGATCGGCGTCGTCCTGGCCCTGGCGCGCTGGTACCACGGCGCCTCCGCCCAGGACGCGCGTCTGTCGTGGAAGCTGATCATCCCCGCCGCCATCATCGGCGTGCCCGTGCTGCTGGTGGCGGACCAGCCGGACCTCGGCACCGCCATGCTGATCGCCATGACGGGCGGCGCCATGATGTTCATGGCGGGACTCAGCTGGAGACTGGTCGCCGCAGCGGCCGCGGCGGCGGCGGTCGCCATTCCGCTCTTCGTCCAGTTCGTGCTGCACGAGTACCAACGCCAGCGGGTGCTGACCTTCCTGACGCCGGAGGCCGATCCCTCCGGGTCGGGCTATCACATCATGCAGTCCAAGATCGCCATGGGCTCGGGCGGTTTTCTGGGCAAGGGGTTCGGCCTGGGCAGCCAGAGCCAGCTGGAGTTCCTGCCCGAAAAGCAGACCGACTTCATCTTCGCCGCCCTGGCCGAGGAGTTCGGCTTCGTCGGGTCGTTCAGCGTGCTGCTGATCTACGCCGCCATCATCGTCATCGCCCTGCGCATCGCCACCCTGTCGCACAGCCATTTCGGGCGAATGGCGGCGGCCGGGGTGACGGCGACCTTCGCCGTGTACATCCTGATCAACGGGGCCATGGTCATGGGGCTGGCGCCGGTGGTGGGGGTGCCCATGCCGCTGCTGTCCTACGGCGGCACGGTGCTGCTGACCGTGATGGTGGGCTTCGGCCTGATCCAGGCCGTACGGGTGCACCGCTATCTGGAGCTGCCCAAGGGTCGCGGACTGTTCTAGAGCCTGATCGGTTGAGGTGGAATCGTTTCGCGATTCCGCCGATGCCGTGAATCAGGCTCCAGATGAAAGCGAGAACATGATTCACGCTTCAGCCGGAACCGCGCTGCGGTTCCGCCCGAAACGATCATGTTCTAGGTTGGGCGAATGTCAAAGCCCGTAAAGGCCGATCCGGCCATGTTCGCCCCGTGCCCGCAGCCGGTCTCGTCTGAAAAGACCCCCGAGGAATCCGCCGCCCTGGCCGAGGGCCTGCACAAGACCGACAATCCCGCCGAATGGGCCTTCGTGCGCCTGTCGCGCCTGATCAAGGAGTTCGAGTCGCGCCTGGACCCTGATGACGAGGTCGGGGTGCGCGGCGTCGGCATGCCCGGCGACGGGGTGCTGATGATCCACGACCTGGGCTTCTGGGGCCCGGACCTGCTGATGTTCTTCGGACGTGACCCCGACGGCCAGCCGGTGACCCTGCTCCAGCACGTCAGCCGCCTGAACGTGGTCCTGTCCGCCAAGCCAAAGCCCGAACCGCAAAAGCCTGCCCGCCGCATCGGCTTCCGCCTCGACGAGATGGTGCGCGAGAAGGAAGGCTGAACGGACCGAAATCCGGGCCCGGTTGGACGGCGTCCAACTGAACCGATTTCAGCCTAGGCCACCTCGACGCGGTAGCTCTCGATCACGGTGTTGGCGAGCAGTGTCTCGCACATGCGCTTCACCTCCGCCTCGGGGTCGGCGACGTCGTCGGCCAGATCGAACTCGATCATCTTGCCGACGCGGGCGTTGGCGACGCCGGGCCAGCCCAGGCTGTGCAGGGCGCCTTCGACGGCCTTGCCCTGAACGTCCAGGACGCCGGGCTTGAGATAGACGTGAACCTTAACCTTGCGGGCCATCAGTGCAGGCCTCCCTGAATCACGGTGGGCATGTCCTTCATGATGCCGAGACGGCGGGCGACCTCGGCATAGCTTTCGATCACATCGCCCAAATCGCGGCGGAAGCGGTCCTTGTCCAGCTTCTCGCCGCTGGTGGTGTCCCACAGGCGGCACGAATCCGGGCTGATCTCGTCGGCCAGGATGACGCGGGCGAAGTCGTTCTCCCACACCCGGCCGAACTCGATCTTGAAGTCCACCAGGGTGATGCCGACGGCGGCGAACATGCCCGACAGATAGTCGTTGATGCGCACGGTCATGGCCAGGATGTCGTCGATCTCCTGGGTTGAGGCCCAGTTGAAGGCGGTGATGTGCTCTTCGGTCACCATCGGATCGCCCAGCTCATCCTTCTTGTAATAGAATTCGATGATCGAGCGGGGCAGGGCGGTGCCTTCCTCCTGACCAAGGCGCTGGGCCAGCGAGCCGGCCACCACATTGCGGCAGACCACCTCGAGCGGAATGATCTCGACCTCGCGGATCAGCTGCTCGCGCAGGTTCAGGCGCTTGATGAAGTGATTGGCGATGCCCATGCCGCCCAGGCGGGTCATGATGAACTCGCTGATCTTGTTGTTCAGCACGCCCTTGCCTTCAAGGATGGCCTTCTTCTGGGCGTTGAAGGCGGTGGCGTCGTCCTTGAAGTACTGGATCAGGGTGCCGGGCTCGGGTCCTTCGTAGAGGATCTTGGCCTTGCCTTCGTAAATCTTCTTGCGGTTCTTCATCACGGTTCCCGTAGGGGGAGGCGGCGGCGCGAGGGCCGAAAAAACGAAAACCGCGCCGCCTCGGACCGATGAGACGGGCCAAAGGGCTGCGCGGGCGGAATCAGGCTGGCGCCACTATAGCGCCCGGCGGTAGACTGCGCGGCGCCTATATCGCATGGGCGTGAAACGCACAAACGCCGCAGCCCGGATGCGTCGGATTCGCAAGTGCGCCGCCTGTCCCCGGTTCCTGTTGCGTTCGCGCCGGGGCGGGCTATAGACGGCGCCGCGACCCGCCCGGGGGCGCGTCAGGAGTTGATGCTGCGAATGACCACCTTTGACGAACGTGAAAAGGGCTTCGAGAACAAGTACGCCCTGGACCAGGAACAGGAATTCAAGGCCGTCGCCCGCCGCAACAAGCTGCTGGGCCTGTGGGCGGCCGAGAAGATGGGCCTGTCGGCTGAAAGCGCCGAAACCTATGCCGCCGCCGTTGTACGCGCCGATTTCGAGCAGCCGGGCGACGACGATGTGGTGCGCAAGGTCGCCGGCGACCTGAAGGGCTCGGGCCTGACGGTCTCGGAAGGCGAACTGCGCTCCAAGATGGATGAGTTGATGTCTCACGCCCGTGAGCAGATCCGGGCCGGCTAAGGCCTTCTCCGGAAAGGATAAGGGCCGCACCCGGGGGAAAGTGCGGCCCTTGGAGTTCGAGGCGCCTGGGGGGATAAGGGCGACTCGATCCTTCTTCGCGCTGTCAAAACTGTCCGCGCGAATTCAGTAACGCGGCTATGTCAGTTTGGTTCTGACGAAAATCAGTTCGGCATCACCACAGTGTCGATGGCGTGGATCACGCCGTTGGACGCGGCCACATCGGCCATGGCGATGGTCGAGGTGCCGCCGTTCTCGTCGGTGATGACCCACTGGCCGTTGCTTTCGCGCAGGGTCAGGGTTCCGCCTTCGACGGTTTCCAGTTCGACCGAGCCGTTGTTGGCTTCGGCGCGGCTGGCGATGTCGGCGGCCGTCAGACGGCCCGGCACCACGTGATAGGTCAGGACGCCTTGCAAGGCTTCGCGCTGCTCGGGCTGCAGCAGGGCCTGCAGGTCGGCCTCGGGGATCTTGTCGAAGGCCGCATTGGTCGGGGCGAAGACCGTGAAGGGCCCGGCGCCGTTCAGGGTGCCGGCCAGGTCGGCGGCGGTGACGGCTTCGACCAGGGTGCTGAACTCGGGGTTGCCCTGGGCGACCTCGACCACGGTGCCTTCCGCGGCGGGCGTGGCAGGCTGCTCGGCGGTGGTTTCGCCGGTCATCGTGGTGTCAGCGGGTTCTTCGCTGTTGCAGGCGGACAGGGCCAGCAGGGCGGCGGCGGACACGCCGGCGATCATGAAGGTACGCATCAGGTTTCTCTCCCAGCATCACCGCGTCGAATGGCGGCTCACAGGAGTTACTGATCGGGACCCCGAAAGGATGCGCTCGCGATCAAATAAATGTGCGCGGCGCGTGATCAGCGTCCGTCGATGAGGCTGAAAATTTCTTTCGGCCGAGCGCCGGTTTCAGGCGCTTTCACCACGTGCCCTGGACCCGCAAGGTGGTTCGCACGGTCCGTCCTTCGGCAGATGTGCCATCCGCGTGGATCCAGCGAAGATGGGACGCCATGCACTGAAAGACGGCCTCGTGGCGCTGGGCCGCGGGCGTGGGGTTCAGCACCTCGCAGCGCTCTGGCGACCCATCTGCGCCCACGACGCATTCCAGCAGGACCGTCGCGCCATAGAGGCGCAGACTGGCGTCCGCCGTCTGGCCGCTCCGGGAGCAGCGCTGAACCTCACGCTGGTTCATGGTCTGTTGAATAGCCGGCAGCTCCACCTCGGGACCCGCACGGCCGATTGCCCCAGCGCCACGGCGAACATCCACAGCATCAAGGGCATTCAAGGCTCCCTGCTCAGTCGCCGAACACGCGCTGAAACACCGTGTCCACGTGCTTGGTGTGGTAGCCCAGATCAAACAGGGCCTCCAGATCAGCGTCGGCCAGGGTCACGCGCTCGTCGGCCTTGAGGAATTCCAGGAACCGGCCCTCGCCGCGCCAGACCTTCATGGCGTTCTCCTGCACCGCCGCATAGGCGTCCTCGCGGCTGATGCCCGCCTGGGTCAGGGCCAGCATGACGCGCTGCGAGAACACCAGCCCGCCCAGACGGTCCAGGTTCTTCTGCATGTTCTCGGGATAGACGTTCAGCCGCTCGATCACGCCCGCCATCCGGTGCAGGGCGAAGTCCAGATGCACGGTGGCGTCCGGGCCGATGCCCCGCTCCACCGAGGAGTGGCTGATGTCCCGTTCGTGCCACAGCGCAACATTTTCCATTGCGGGGGTCACGGCGGAGCGGACCAGACGGGCCAGGCCGGTCAGGTTCTCGGTCAGGATCGGGTTGCGTTTGTGCGGCATGGCCGACGAGCCCTTCTGGCCCTTGTCGAAGAATTCCTCGGCCTCCAGCACCTCGGTGCGCTGCAGGTGGCGGATTTCGGTGGCCAGACGCTCGATGGACGAGGCCACCACGCCCAGGGCCGCGAAATAGGCGGCGTGGCGGTCGCGCGGGATGACCTGGGTCGAGACCGGCTCCACCGACAGACCCATCTGTTCGGCCACATAGACCTCAACCGCCGGGTCCACATTGGCGAAGGTGCCCACGGCGCCCGAGATGGCGCAGGTGGCGATCTCCTCGCGCGCCGTCACCAGACGGCGGCGCGCCCGCTGGAACTCGGCGTGATAGCCGGCCAGCTTCAGACCGAAGGTCACCGGCTCGGCGTGGATGCCGTGCGACCGACCCACGGTGACGGTGTATTTGTGCTCCTTGGCACGGGTCTCCAGCGCCGCCAGGACCCGGTCCACGCCCGCCAGCAGCAGGTCGGAGGCGCGGGCCAGCTGGACCGCGAAACAGGTGTCCAGCACGTCCGAGGAGGTCATGCCCTGGTGCAGGAAGCGGGCTTCCTCGCCCACCGTCTCCGACACATGGGTCAGGAAGGCGATCACGTCGTGCTTGGTGGTGCGCTCGATCTCGTCGATGCGGTCGGCGTCCCAGACCACGTCCTTGCCCTTGGCCCACAGGGCCTCGGCGGCCGCCTTCGGGATGACGCCCAGCTCGGCCATCTTGGTGGCGGCATGGGCCTCGATCTCGAACCAGATCGAATATTTGGTCTCCTGGGACCAGATGGCGACGGCTTCGGGGCGGGAATAGCGGATGATCATGGGCGCCGTTTCGGTCGCCGGGGCCGGGGAGTCAAGGTTGCGGCGAATCCGGGCCGGGTCCATTCAGGCGCGGACAGCAAGGGAGCCCGTCATGAAGCTGATCCTGGGAGACAAGGCCTATTCCACCTGGTCGCTGCGGCCGTGGCTGGTGCTGAGGCGGTGCGGGGCGGATTTCAACGAGGTCATGGTGCCCCTGAACCGCCCCGACACGGCCGAGGCCATCGCCCGCCACGCCCCGGCGGGCAAGGTGCCCGCGCTTCAGGTGGACGGCGTCACCATCTGGGATTCCTTGGCCATCACCCTGTGGGCCGAGGAGCGGTTTCCCGACGTGGCCCTGTGGCCCGCCGATGCAAAAGCCCGCTGGGTGGCGCGGTCCACGGTGTGCGAGATGCACTCGGCCTTCGGGACCCTGCGGGGCGAGCTGGGCATGGCGCCGGACCATCCCATGTGCGTGGTGCAGGACCAGCCCCACGTCCCGTCCGAGGCCCTGTCCGCCGACATCCGCCGCATGATCGCCATGTGGAAGGACGCGAAGGCCCGCTTCGGCCAGAACGGGCCGTTCCTGTTCGGCGACTGGTCCGTGGCCGACGCCTTCTTCACCCCCGTGGCCGCGCGCTTCCGCCATTTCCGCATCGACCTGAACGCCCACGGCGATGACGGCACGGCGAAGGCCTATATAGACGCCCTGCTGAGCCAGCCGGACTTTCTGGACTGGGAAGCGGCGGGCCGGGCGGAACTGGCCGCCTGATCAACCACCCCCGCGCGGCCGCTCCAGCAGGATCACCTCGGACCCCTTGTACTGGGTCGCGGCGTAAGGGGCGTAGCCGAAGCGGTCGGCCAGCCGCAGGGACGGCTGGTTGTCCGGCGCGATCATGCAGACGGTGCGGGGCGGATCCAGCACCGCCTCCACCCAGTCCAGCGCTGCGCCCACGGCCTCGGACGCCAGACCCTGCCGCTGGGTCCAGGGCGCCATGACCCAGCCGCCCTCGGGCGCGTCCCCGAACGACGGGCTCATCTCGCGCCGGAAATCAGCGAACCCCGCCACGCCCGCATAGGTGCCCGTGGCCTTCATGCGCACGGTCCACAGGCCATAGCCCAGTGTGACCCAGTGGCCGACATCGCGCAGCAGCCGGTTCCAGCAGTCCTCCTCGCTGAACGGCCGCCCGCCGATGTGGCGATAGACGTCCGGCTCGCGCCAGAGAGCCGCCACATCGGGCAGGTCGGTCAGGGAGACCGGCGTCATGACCAGCCGCGCCGTCTCCAGGGTGGTCGAGCGCACCGGCGGTCCCATGGATTCGATCATCACATCAACCCCAGTTGCCGGAAGCTGGAGACGCCTTCGCGGCCCACGATCAGATGATCGTGCACCTCGACGCCGAGGGAGCGGGCGGCTTCGACGATCTGTTTCGTCATCTGAATGTCGGCGCGGCTGGGCGTCGGGTCGCCGGACGGATGGTTGTGCACCAGAATGATGGCGCTGGCCGACACCTCCAGCGCCCGGCGCACCACTTCGCGCGGATAGACGGGGGCGTGGTCCACGGTGCCGCGATTGAGGATTTCGTCGTGTTGCAGCTGGTTCTTCTTGTCCAGATACAGCACCCGGAACTGCTCGCGCGGTTCGTGCTGCAGGGCCACGCGCACGTAGGAGACCAGCGCGGTCCAGGACGAGATGACGGGGCGCCTGGCCGCCGGTTCGCGGACCACCCGGCGACTGACCTCATGCAGGGCGGTCAGGTCCAGGGCGGTTTCGGCGCCGACGCCCTTCATGCGGCCCTTCGAGTCCTCGGCGCGGACGGTCATCAGGTCCTCCACCGAAGCGGCCAGCACCGCGGACAGGGAGCCGAAGCGGGCCAGCAGGGCCTTGGCGACGGGCTTCACGTCGCCCTGTGGCTGGCTGCGGAACAGGAACAGCTCCAGCAGTTCATAGTCGGGCAGGTGGGTCAGGCCGCCGCCCCGCGCCCGCTCACGCAGGCGCTCGCGGTGGCCTGCATGGTGCGGTTTCGCCACTTTCGGCGCCGCGTCGGTCAAGAGCCCCTCCTGATCCCGCCTTGAGACCGTCACAGTGCCGGGGACCTATGCGCGCCACAAGACCGAAATCGGTCCCGTATTAAAGCGAAGAGCATCCGCATGAAGACGACCGCCGCCTCCCTCGCCGCCCTGATGATCGGGCTGGCCTCGCCCGCCTTCGCGCAGGAGGCCATGGACGCCCGGGCGGTTTTCGATCAGGCCGAGGCCATCTGTGAAGCGGACGACGGCGCCCTGTGGGGCGTCAGCCTGTGCGGGCCGATCCTGATCGTCGATCCCGCGACCCGTCAGGCCGTGGCCAGTCAGGCGGGGGACAGCGACGTTCTGAGCGAGACTGACGGCGTCTTCACCGGCGTGCTGCCGGACGATGTCATGGTCGCCAATACGGCGGTGGACTGGGACGGGGTGCGCTGGACCATGCTGCTGGCGCCCCTGCCCGAAGAGATCGAGACGCGGGCGGGGCTGATCGCCCACGAAAGCTGGCACCGCATTCAGGACCAGCTGGGCCTGCCCATGGCCTCGCCGACGCCGGACCATCTGGCCACCGCCGAGGGCCGCATCGCCATGCGGCTGGAATGGCGCGCCCTGGCCGCCGCCCTGTCCGCGCCGGATGCCCAGGGGCTGCGCACGGCCACGCACGAGGCTCTGATCTTCCGCGCCGCCCGCCACGCTCAGGCGGGGGCGGCGGGGGCAGAACAGGAGCGGGCGCTGGAGCTGAACGAGGGCCTGGCGGAATACACCGGCGTCAGGCTGTCGGGCGCGCTGGATCCGCACCGGGACGTGGCCGCCACCCTGCGCGCCGCCGAGCAAGCCGACGCCTTCTCCCGCATGTTCGCCTATGCGTCGGGCCCCGCTTACGGCCTGCTGCTGGACGACGCGGCGCCCGGCTGGCGCGAGGGGCTGACGGCGGAGTCCGATCTGGGCGCCCTGCTGGGCGCGGCCGTGGGCTTCACGGCGCCGGAGGACCCGGTGGCGGTCTTCGCCCGCACCGCGTCGCTGTATGGCGGCCAGGCCGTGGCGGACGAGGAGTTGGCGGCCCATCAGGAACGGGCGGGCCTGACCACCCGCTGGAGCGACCGGCTGGTGGACGGGCCGGTGCTGCGCCTGCCGCTGGAGACTATCCGGGTCAGCTTCGACCCCAACACCCTGCAGCCGCTGCCGCCGCACGGGGTGGTCTATCCGAGCGCGACCATCACCGACGTCTGGGGCGTCCTGACCGTCACCGACGGCGCCCTGATCGACGGCGACTGGAGCGCGGTGACGGTGACCGCGCCCGAGGATGGCGACACCCTGACCGGCGACGGCTGGTCGCTGGATCTGGCAGAGGGCTGGCGGATCGCGCCGGGCGCGCGGGACGGGGATTTCGTGCTGGTGTCGGGCGAGTAGGTCCAGACATCATCCCCATTCCCCGTCATTCCCGGCCTTGTGCCGGGAATCCATAGTCACGGGATGCAGGGCTTGGTCTCACCCTTCTGAGCGTATGGATCGCCGGGACAAGCCCGGCGATGACGAACCTGTGCGAACGGGTCACCAGATCCGCCGACTGTGTGGCTCTCTAGCTGAACACCGGTCGGAACAATCCCTTCGGACTGGCGGTGAAGATCTCCAGCCCGTCCTCGGTGACGCCCACGCTGTGCTCGCACTGGGACGACAGGGACTTGTCGCGGGTGACGGCGGTCCAGCCGTCGGACAGCACCTTCACCGCCGGCTTGCCCAGGTTCACCATCGGCTCGACCGTGAAGAACATGCCCGGCTTCAGCACCGCGCCTTCGCCCCGGCGGCCGAAGTGCAGGACGTTGGGGTTGTCGTGGAACACCCGCCCGATGCCGTGGCCGCAGAAGTCGCGCACCACCGACATGCGCTGGGCCTCGACGTATTTCTGGATGGCGAAACCGATGTCGCCGAAGGTGTTTCCGGGCTTCACCTGCTTCAGGCCGATGTCCAGCGCCTCATAGGTCACGTCGATCAGCTTCTTGGCCCGGGTGTTGATCTCGCCCACGGCGTACATGCGGCTGGAATCGCCGTGCCAGCCGTCGACGATCACCGTGTGATCGATGTTGACGATGTCGCCGTCCTTCAGCGCCTTGTCGCCGGGAATCCCGTGGCAGACCACGTGATTGATCGAGATGCAGGTGGTCTTCGTATAGCCCTTGTAGCCGAGGCACGCGGGCAGGCCGCCGTTGTCCAGGGTGAACTGGCGCACCAGATCGTCCAGTTCGCCGGTGGTCACGCCCGGCTTCACATGCTCGCCGATCATGTCCAGCGCCTCGGCCACAAGGCGCCCGGCCTTGCGCATGCCCTCGAAATCCTCGGGCTGGTAAAGGCGGATGGTGTGCGAGCGGGTGTAGAGCTCGGCGTCCTGGGTCTCGTACATCAATCGGTTCAACCTGTTGCGCCCGGCCGGCCCAGCGGGCGGTTCAGGCGGATTGTTTCGGGTGTCAGATGGCAACCATAGCACAGAACCTCAACCCCGTTCGCCTCGGCGCGACGCAGCGCCGCGCCATAGGCGGGGTCCAGATCGTCGGCGGTGACGAAGCGGTCGCAGTCGCCGCGCTGGGCGATGAACAGCATGACGGCCCGACCGCCCGCCTCGACCACCCGCTCCAGCGCCCCCAGATGCTTGGCGCCCCGCGCGGTGACGCAGTCGGGGAATTCGGCCAGGCCCGGTGCGCGCGACAGGGTCACGTTCTTGACCTCAACGTAGGCGGGGGCCCGTCCCGGGTGTTCGAGCAGCAGGTCGATGCGGCTGTCGGAATCGTAGCGGACCTCGCGCCGGATGACGTCGTATCCGGTCAGCCCGGGAATCACGCCGTCCCCGATCGCGGCCTCGGCCAGCCGGTTCGGCCGCATGGTGTTGACGCCCACCAGCCCGGTGGGAAGCTGCACCATCTCCAGCGTCAGCGGCAGCTTGCGCTTGGGGTCCGCCGAGCGCGACAGCCACACCGGCAGGCCGGGCATGTTCATGCCCAGCATGGAGCCGGAATTGGGCACATGGACGGTGGTCCCGGTCCCGTCCTCCAGCGTCACATCGGCCAGGAAGCGCTTGTAGCGGCGGATCAGGATGCCGCGTTCCAGCGGGGCGGGAAAGATCATGGGGCGGGCCTATAGAGCAAACCTTCTCCCATTGGGAGAAGGGGGAACCCGCGCACCGGAGCGCAGCGGAGGTTCTTGCGCGGGGGATGAGGGTCGGGTGGATGATGCCGAAAGACCGGACCCTCACCCTGTGCGCGAAGGAGCGGTCTGCTTCGCATACCGCTGCGCACAGCCCTCTCCCACCGGGAGAGGGATCAGCGTATTCACCGTCCCATGACCACGCAAAACCCCACCGCCGCCGTGCTCGTCATCGGCGATGAAATCCTGTCCGGCCGGACGAAGGACACCAACACCAACACCATCGCCCGCTTTCTGACGGCCATGGGCATCGACCTGATGGAGGCGCGGGTGGTGGGGGACCGGCCCGAGCAGATCATGGAGGCGCTGAACGCCCTGCGCGCCGGCCACGACTATGTCTTCACCACCGGCGGCATCGGCCCCACCCATGACGACATCACCGCCGACTGCGTGGCCCAGGCGTTCGGGGTGCCCCTGCCCGAGCATCCCGAGGCCGTGGCGATTCTCGAGCGGCGCTACGGCGACGACTTCAACGCCGCTCGGCGACGCATGGCGCGCATCCCTGTCGGGGCCAGCCTGATCGCCAACCCCGTCACCGAGGCCCCGGGCTTCCAGCTGGGCAATGTCTTCGTCATGGCCGGGGTGCCGGCGATCATGCAGGGCATGCTGCAGGACGTGGCGCCGCGCCTGAAGACCGGCGCGGTGGTTCATTCCGGGACACTGAAGGTGTCGGGGGTGGGCGAGGGGACTGTGGCCGAGATCCTGGCCGAGGCGGCGCGGACGAATCGGGCGCTGTCCTTTGGCAGCTACCCCTTTGGCGCGGGGACCCAAGGCGAGTTCGGGACCAATCTGGTTGTGCGGGGGCAGGACGTATCGGCCGTCGCCGCCGCGGTTCAGGACTTGCAGTGGACCCTGATCGAAGCGGGCGTGAGCGTCACGCCGCTCTAGGAGTCGCCGGTCCGTCCGGCGCGGCCGGATGAACGGACGAGCGATCAATCCCACCGCCGAGACCGAGCGGTTCGAGGTTCTGGACCTGCTGCGCGGGTTCGCCCTGTGCGGCATCCTGCTGGCCAATATCGTGGCCATGGGCCAGCCGTGGTCGCGGGCTTATCCCGCCTTTCCCGCCCAGCTGACCAATCCCGACTGGGCCGCCTGGACGCTGCAGGCCCTGTTCGTGGAGGGCTCCATGCGCGCCCTGTTCACCCTGCTGTTCGGGGCGGGCGTGGTGCTGCTGACCGCTTGGGGATCGCGGGCCGACCGGCCGGGGACGGCGGACGTCCACTTTCGCCGCGCCATGCTGCTGATGGCCCTGGGCATCGGCAACGCTGCGGTGCTGCTGTGGCCCGGGGATATTCTGTACATCTACGGCGTCGCGGCCCTGTTCCTGTTCGTGTTCAGGAAGCTGGACGGCCGGGTTCTGCTGGGTGTGTCCCTGGCCCTGATCGCCCTGTTTTCGCTAGCCGACGCCCTGGGCGACTGGCGCGCCGCCGCCGCCCTGACCGCCGATCCCGCCGCCCACGCCGCCGCCATCGCCGCCCTGACGCCGTCCGCTGAAGCCCTCAACGCCGAGGCGGCGGTGCGCGCGTCCGGCAGCTATCCCGCCATCGCCCTGTGGAGCGCCGGCGCCTTCGCCGACTGGGCCCTGGCCAAGGGGGCGGTGCTGTCGGTGGGCCGCACGGTGGCCTTCATGATGCTGGGCATGGGGCTGTTCAAACTGGGCGTCATGACCGGTGCGCGGTCCCTGCGGTTCTATCTGCGGCTGGCCGTCTTGGGCGTCGCGGGTGGACTGGCGATCAATGTCTGGGAGACCGCGACCCTGTGGCGGTCCGGATTCGATCCCGCTGTCTGGACCCCCGCCCTGACCGGCGAGGTCGGGCGGCTGATGCTGGCGCTGGGCTATCTCGGCGCCGTCATCGCCGCATGGAAGGCCAATGCCCTGGGCCTGATCGGCGCCGGCCTGGAGCGCATGGGCCGCATGGCCATGACCAACTATCTGGGCCAGTCCCTGATCTGCGCGGTGCTGTTCTACGGATTCGGCCTCTACGACCGGCTGGGCTGGTGGCCCCTTTGGGGTCTGGCGGCGGCCGTCTGGGTCGCCCAGGCCCTGTTCAGCACCGCCTGGCTCAGCCTGTTCCGCATGGGCCCGGCGGAGTGGGCGTTCCGCGCCGTGGCCTACTGGACCGTTCCGCCCCTGCTTCGCCCGCGCAGGCCCCGTTCGGACGCCGTCGCCGAGCCTGCGCCCAGCCGGTGAGTCCGGGCGCTGGAAATAGGCAATAAAATCATTGGCTTGACATTCTGTCGCGCCGCCTTGACCGAACGCCGCGCCCTCTATAGGTTCCGCGCCGAATTCAGACCCGCGTCGGCGCCCCGCCGACCTGCTGAGCGCCAGGCCGATGCCTCCTGAACAGGAAACACGCGACGAGGTGATCAAACGCCTCAACGTCGAGGCCGAATCGCTTCAGGCCCGCGCTACGCCCAAGCCGCCGGAGTATGGCGGCGCGGCGGTGGGCTACGGTTACCGGCTGATGGCCGAGATGATCGGCGGCGTGCTGGTGGGGCTGGCTCTTGGGTGGGGTTTCGACCTTCTGGTCGGCTCCGCGCCGTGGGGAATGATCGTCGGGGTCCTTGTGGGCTTCGGCGTGTCGATCTGGATGGCGGTGACATCCGCCAAGAAGTTGAGCGCCCGCGCTCTGAAGGAATTCGGTCCCCCCCGGGACCTTCCGGATGAGCCGGACGAGGACGACGACCGCTGACCGTTCCGCCCCGTTGGGCGGTTCGGCGTTTTGACTTGGGAGAGCCGGCGGCATGGCCGATCCGATGCATCAGTTCGAGGTCCACAAGGTCGTGGACATCCCGCCGGTTAACGTGCCGGGCCTGGGGCTGATTGATATCTCCATCACCAATTCCTCCCTGGCCATGATGGTGGCCTTCGGACTGGTCGTGCTGTTCTTCTCTGTCGTGACCGCGTCGCCCAAGGTGGTGCCCGGCCGCCTGCAGGTGGTGGGCGAAGGCATGTTCAGCTTCATCGACGACCTCGCCACCGGCGTGATCGGACCCGAGGGGCGCTCGTTCTTCCCCTACATCTTCACCCTGTTCATCTTCATCCTGGCCATGAACATGCTCGGCATGTTCACGGTGTTCACCGCCACCGCCCAGCTTGCGGTCGGCCTGACCTTCGCCCTGATGACCTTCGCCCTGGTGATCGTCGTGGGCCTGGTCCGGAACGGCCTGGGCTTCTTCAAGCTGTTTCTGCCCTCGGGCGTGCCGTGGTATCTGTGGATCCTGGTGATCCCGATCGAGATCATTTCGTTCTTCCTGCGCCCGGTGACCCTGTCGCTTCGTCTGTTCGGCAACATGCTGGGCGGTCACGTGGCCATGAAGGTCTTCGCCGGTTTCATCGTCTCGCTCAGCGCCCTGGCGGCCGCTGGCGGGGTGGCGTACCTGGCCTATGTCGCCGCTTTCCTGGCCTTCGGGGGCGTTCTGGCCCTGACGGCGCTGGAGTTCCTGGTGGCCTTCCTGCAGGCCTTCGTTTTCGCCGTCCTGACCTGCGTCTATCTGAACGACGCGGTTCACGCCGGACACCACTAGCCCCTCTTCTTCAATCGCTTCTCTTAAAGGACTGAAATCATGGAAGCTGAAGCTGCTAAGTACATCGGCGCCGGTCTGGCGACCCTGGGCATGATCGGCGCCGGCATCGGCGTGGGAACGATCTTCTCGGGCTTCCTGCAGGGCGCCCTGCGCAACCCGTCGGCCGCCGGCGGCCAGTTCACCAACCTGGTTCTGGGCTTCGCCCTGACCGAGGCCCTGGGCATCCTGGCCTTCGTGCTCGGCCTGCTGATCCTCTTCAGCTAAGCCCTGACGAATCGTGCGGGCGGCGGTGGTCCATGCCGGGCCGCGCCGCCCGTTCGCCTTATCTGAACAACCGGACTGATCATGGCCGCCCAATCCAGCGACGCCCCTCCGACCCAGGACATCCTGCCGGAAACCGCCGCCGCCATCCGTGATGGCGAGGTCGCGCCTGCCGCGACCGACACCGCCTATACGGAAGCCGGCGTCGAGCACGCCTCCGAAGGCGGTCTGCCCCAGTTCGACACCCAATGGTGGGCCGGCCAGATCTTCTGGCTGCTGATCCTGTTCGCCATTCTCTATGTGCTGATGGCCAAGGTCTTCCTGCCCCGCCTGCGCGGCGTCAAGGACGAGCGGGTCGCCACCATCGCCGGCGCCGTCGAGGCCGCCCGTCAGGTACAGGCCGAGGCCGCTGGACAGGCCGAAGCCGCCAAGGCCGAAGTCGAACAGGCCCGCTCCACGTCCCGGGCCACGGCCGCCGCGGCCAAGGCCCGCGTGACCGAAGAGGCCAACCGTCGCGCCGCCGAAGAGGAAGCCGTCGTCAACGCGCGCATCGCCGAGGCTGAAACCGCCATCGGCAAGACCCGCGACGCCGCCATGGGCCGCGTGGCCGAGATCGCCGTCGACACCGCCCAGGCTCTGGTCGAGCGCCTGACCGGCAAGGTCGCCACGGCCACCGAGGCCAAGGCCGCCGTCAAGTCCGAAGGAGCCGCCTGATGCCCGCATTCTTCACCCCCTATTTCTGGAGTCTGTCCAGCGCCGACTTCTGGGTTGGAGCGGGCCTGCTCGGGTTTTTCCTCATTCTGGTCCTGGCCAAGGTTCCCCAGGCCATCGCCGGCCGCCTGGACGGCGCGGCTCTGAAGATCCAGTCCGAGCTGGACGAGGCCGCGCGGCTGCGCGCCGAGGCCGAGGCCCTGCTGGTCCAGATCCGTCAGGAGAAGGCCGAGGCCGAGGCCCAGGCCGCCGAGATGCTGGCCGCCGCCGAGTCTGACGCCAGGCGCATGGAGGTCGAGGCTCGCGCCCGCCTCGAGGAATCCCTGGCCCGCCGTGAAGCCATGGCCGAGCGCAAGATCGCCCAGGCCGAGGCCCAGGCCACCGCCGAGGTGAAGGCCGCCGCCGTCGAACTGGCCGCCGCCGCCGCCGAGCGCATCCTGGCCGACCGTCTGGCCGCGTCCTCGACCGACCCCCTGGCCGACCAGGCCATCGCCCAGATCGGTCCGCGCCTGAACTGATCGGCGCCGTTTCCCGAATCAAAAGGCCCCGCCAGTCGCCTGGCGGGGCCTTTCTTCGTTTCAGCCTCTGCGGACCGTCAGTGCGCCGGCTGGGCGCCGGCCATCTCCCGGGCGTGGCGCTTCTCGCGCTGGACCAGCGTGCCGTAGATCGAGCCCATGGCGATTCCGAAGACGATGTGGGTGAAGATCAGCCAGATCAGGGTCGAGAAGCCAGCCGCCATGGCGAACATGCCGATCCCGGCCATCGGCGCGACCGTCAGGGACATCAGGATGAAGGCGCCCACGGCGAACAGGATTCCCTTGGTCGCCGGCGTGTCGGTCGGCATGCGCGGGCACAGGATCCCGAACGCGGGGCCCAGGATCAGGGTGCCGGACACGAAGTGGATGGCCCAACCGACCAGATAGCTGCCCTGCATGCCCACCATGGCCGCCAGGATGAGCGGAAAGATCCGCACCTCCGCGAGCGCCCCGGTGGACTGGGTGAGATAGAATTTTCCGACTTCCAGGATCGCCACCACGGCGGTGGCCGCGAACCCGGCGATCATGCCTTTTTGAATGCGTGACATCATGATGGGGGCTCCTCCCAAAGCCATTTTTGTTCCCCACGACGCACACAGCATACGCCGATGTGCGACCTTGCGTCGCACATGACGATCACGATTTCGTGCGCAGGGGGAAATCAACCGCGCGAGACAAGCGCAGTTCGGCCGGCTTTCGCGGCGAATTGTGGAGGATCAGGCCCTGGAGGCGCGGCGGAACGACGCCCGGAAAGAGCGGCGCGTGCGCGACAGGACCCGCTTGCCGCGCTTCAGCAGCAGCCGCTCCATGCGCAAAGCTTGCTGCCAGAACACCGGCGCGAACTCGGGACGGCGGCGCATCAGCCGGCGGAACGGATAGAAATACTTGGGCCGGGCGTGCTGGACGCGGATGAACTGGCGCTTGGCCCAGTAGGAGTTGCGCAGGATCACCACCATCCCGACCACCGAAATCGGCAGGCCGAACGGGCCGGGCAGGGGCGCGATCACGATGCCCAGCAGCACCAGAAACCCGCCCAGGACCATCAGGGCCAGGCGCGCGATTCGTCGCATGAGTCCCTTCAACACCCCACGGCCGACGGGGCGCGCCGAAGCGGCTTGGGTCCCGATGGCCAGAGTTTGGGTCATGGAAGGGCGTGGCTCCAGAGATACAGGGATGCTCGAGGAACGCACGAGCGATTGCTTGGCTGCATGAATGAGGTGGGGAGGCCCGCCTGCGCGATCAACCTGCCACACCTTGCTTTACAAAGGTTTCATGCGGCCTATTTGCGGCGCGCCGATGACTCTTGAGTAACCCTCTGCCGAAACAGGCTGCCTGTGGCGCGAACAGCACGTTTCAGCGCCGGTCGGCGCTTGGGAAATCCCGCTCCTTCAGGGGGGGGGTAGACTGACCGCCCGGGCGGCTCCGGGTCCGCCGCGCACCAGGGGGATTTCAGACGATTCAGACCCTGTTTTTTTTGTCGCCGGAGTCTGAATTCAGGCGGCCCGCTCAGGCCGCGATGATCTGCTCGGCCTGCTTCAGGTCGACGCTGACCAGCTGGCTGACCCCGCGCTCGGGCATGGTGACGCCATACAGGCGGTCCATCCGGCTCATGGTCACCGGATTGTGGGTGATGACGATGAAGCGGGTGTTGGTGCGGTTGCGCATCTCGTCCAGCATCCGGCAGAAGCGGTCCACATTGGCGTCGTCCAGCGGGGCGTCCACCTCGTCCAGCACGCAGACGGGCGCCGGATTGGCCAGGAACACGGCGAAGATCAGGGCGGCGGCGGTCAGGGCCTGCTCGCCGCCGGACATCAGGCTCATGACCGACAGCCGCTTACCGGGCGGGCAGGCGTAGATCTCCAGCCCGGCCTCCAGCGGGTCGTCGGACTCCACCAGCTTCAGCTCGGCCTGCCCCCCGCCGAACAGGGCCTCGAACAGGCTTTTGAAGTTGTCGTTGATGATGTCGAACGCGGCCAGCAGACGTTCGCGGCCCTCGGCGTTCAGCTCGTCGATGCCGCCGCGCAGCTTGGCGATGGCGCTGGTCAGGTCCTCGCGCTCCTCGCGCATGGCGGTCAGGCGCTCGCCGTACTCGGCCGCCTCGTCCTCGGCGCGCAGATTGACCGCGCCCAGGGCCTCGCGCTCGCGCTCCAGCCCGTACAGCAGGGACTCGGCCCCCGCCGCGTCCGGCGGCCGGGCGATGGCGTCGTCGGTCAGACGCTTGCCCAGGTCCTCGGGCGACATCTGGGCGGTCTCGCGCAGGATGCGGTCGGCGTCGTCCAGCCGCAGGGCGGCGGCCTCGGCGTGGGCGGACAGGCCCGCGCGGCGCTCGCGGGCGGCGGAGGCGGCACTCTCGGCGGCGCGGGCGGCGCGGTCGGCCTCCTGGGCCGCGCCCTCGGCCGTGCTCATGGCGTCGGCGGCGGCGGCGCGGCGGGTCTCGGCGGCGGCGAGGGTGTCCAGCAGCCCGGCCCGCTGGGTCTCCAGAGCCTCCGGCTTGGCCCTGGCGAGGGCGAGGGCGGCTGCGGCGCGTTCGGCCTCGGTCTCCAGCGTCTTGACCCGTTCGGCGCTGGCCCTGGCCCGCGTGGACCAGTTGTCGCGCTCGCGGGTGAAGGCGGTCAGGCGCTGTTCGCGGGCGGCGCGCTCGCGGGCCTCGGCGTCCCGGTCGGCCCGGGCCTGGGCCGAGGCGGTGCGCGCGGCCTCCGCAGCGGCCCGGGCGGCGGTCAGATCGGCGCGCAGGGCGTCCAAGGTCTCCGACGGCGTGTCGGCGGTCAGGGCCTCGGCCTGGGCCGTCTCGGCCTCGGCCAGTTCGGCCTCCAGCCGCACGAGGGTGTCGTCCAGGGCCTGGGCGCGGGCCTCGCGGCGGGCCTGATCGCGGTTCAGGGCCTCGTGCCGGTCGCGGGCGGCGGCCACGGTCTTCTCTGCGTCGAACGGCCCGCGCCGGGCGGTCTTCAGCAACTCCTCGGCCGCGCGGAAGGCGTCGGCGGCGGTCTTCTGGGCGGTCTGGACGGCGTCGAGGGCGGGCTTGTCCCGGTCGATCTCCGCCTCCAGCTCGGACAGGCGGGTGCGCTGCTCCAGCCGGATGGCGGCGGGGCGGGGCGCCTCGGCCCGGGTCACGAAGCCGTCCCAGCGGAACAGGTCGCCCTGAACCGTCACCAGACGGGCGCCCACGGGCAGACCCTTGGCCAGGTCCGGCGCGGCCTCCCGCGCGGCGACCCCGCACCAGCCCAGGCGGGCCGACAACTGCGCCGGCGCCGTGACCTTCCCGGCCAGCGGCTCCACGCCGTCCGGCCACGCGGGCGGCGGCGCGTCCGAACCGGCCCAGTGGGCCGCGGCGCGGGCGTCCAGGGCCGCGTCCAGATCGTCGCCCAGCGCGGCGGCCAGCGCGGCTTCATAGCCCCGCTCGGCCCGCACCTGATCCAGCGCCGGGGGAAAGTCGCGCTTGGCGGCGGTCAGCAACTGGGCCAGCCCCCGCGCCTCGGTCTGCAGGCGGCCCAGCCGGTCCTCCAGCTTGCGGGCTTCCTGCCGCGCTTCGGCCTCCGCGCGGGCGGCGTCGCCCCGGGCGGTTTCGGCGGTCTCCACAGCCTCGCGGGCGGCGCGCAGGTCTTCCAGCGTGGCGTCCAGCGCGGCGCGGGCCTCGGCGATCTCTGGCGTCTCCAGCGGGCCCAACGCCTCCCGCTCGCGGTGGGCGTTGTCGAGGGTCTGGCGGGCGCGGGCGACACGGGCCTCGGCGTCACGCTTGCGGGCCGTCTCGGCGTTGGCGCGGGCCTCCACGGCGGCCAGCGCTCCGGCCTGACGCTCCACCTCGCCGTCGGCGGCGGCGCGGGCCTCTTCCGCCGTCTTCAGAGCAGCCTCAAGCTCCGGGCCCCGCTGGGGCGCGGCGGCGATCTCGGCCTGTACGGCTTCCAGATCGGCGGCGAGGCGGGCCAGCTCCCGTTCGGCGTCGGCGGCGGCGTCCTGTTCGCGCTCCGCGTCGGCGGCGATGCGCGTCTGATCCGCGGTTATCCGCGCGATCTCGTCCCGCGCGGCCTGTTCGGCCATGTCCAGCCGGTCCCGCTCCAGGGTGGCGCGGTGCAGCAGGGCGGCGGCGACCGCGTCTTCCTCCCGGGCGGGCTTGAGGGCCTCCTGGGCGGCCAGGGCGGCGGTCTGGGCGCGGGTGGCGTCCCGTGTGGCCTCGGCCACCGCCTGATCCGCCTCGGCCAGCTCAGCCTTCGCGGCCTCGGCCGCCATGCGGGCGTCGTTCCAGCGCACATAGAGCAGGGCTGCCTGCAGCGCGCGGATCTCGGCGGAGATCTTCTTGTACTTCTCGGCCTGCCGCGCCTCGCGCTTGAGGCGGGCGAGGGTGGTCTCCAGCTCGCGGCTGATGTCGTCCAGCCGCTCCAGATTTGTCTCGGCGGCGCGCAGGCGCAGCTCGGCCTCGTGTCTGCGGGTATGCAGGCCCGCCACCCCGCCCGCCTCCTCGAGGATGCGGCGGCGGTTCTGGGGCTTGGCGGCGATCAGCTCCGAGATCTGGCCCTGGCGCACAAGGGCGGGCGAGTTGGCCCCGGTGGAGGCGTCGGCGAACAGCAGCTGCACGTCGCGCGCGCGCACCTCCTTGCCGTTGACTTTGTAGGTGGAGCCCTGACCCCGGTCGATGCGGCGGGACACCTCCAGCAGCGGCGCGTCAGTAAAGGGCTGGGGGGCCCGCCGCTGGGCGTTGTCGATGGTCAGCTGGACCTCTGCGTGGTTGCGGCTGGGCCGCCCCGACGCCCCGGCGAAGATCACGTCGTCCATGCCCTGACCGCGCATGGCCTTGGCCGAGTTGGCCCCCATAACCCAGCGCAGGCTCTCCAGCACATTGGACTTGCCGCAGCCGTTGGGCCCGACGATGCCCGTCAGTCCCGGCTCGATATGGAATTCCACCGGGTCCACGAAGGACTTGAAGCCCGCGATGCGTAGGCGGAGGAATTCCACGGCCGATCAGCCGCCCTGGTCGATCAGGGGCGCGATGGCGGCTTCCAGGCTGTCCAGACCGCCCTCGACCCTCTGGCCGTTGACGAAGAAGGTCGGCGTGCCGGTTACGCCCGCCGCCACGGCGCCGCGAACCGAATCGACCAGCCCCGCATCAGCTTCGGGATCGTTCAGGCAGGTCTCCAGCTGATCCGGCCCCAGGTCTCCGGCCTGCGCAGCGCCGAGAAGCCAGGCGGCCGCGTCCCGGCTTGCGTACAGCTGCTCCTGGCCCGACATGAGCGCGTCGACGACGGCGGGAAACTGCTCCGCCGTTGCGCAGCGGGCCACCAGGGCCGCGGTCTGCGACAGGTTCTGCGGCGCCGTCGGCAGATCGCGATAGACGAACCGCACCTGGCCCGTATCGATGAACCGTTCCTTGAAGGCCGGATAGACCTGTTCATGCCAGTCGGCGCAGTGGCCGCAGGTGAACGAGGCGTACTCGATCACCGTCACGGGCGCGTCCGGATCGCCCAGGATGCGGTCCCCGGCCGTGACGGCCGGAACCGGCGCGGAGGCCATGACCGGCGCGTGGTCGTGGCCGTTGTGCGCGCCGCCGGCCGTCTGGGCCGCCGCACCCCAGGGCGCGACGGCGGCCAGGATCCCGGCCGCGATAAGGGATGCGGCCCGGTTCACGCTCAGCCCTCGGCTTCCAGCAGCGGGTCGATCACGGCGGCCAGGCCTTCCAGCGAGGAATCGGTGACCTGGCGGCCGTTGACGGTGAAGTAGGGGGTGCCCGTCACGCCCGCGCGCATGGCCGCCTGGACCCGCTCGTCCATGGCCAGGATGGCGTCCTCGTCGGTGACGCACTGGGTGAACTCTTCTTCGCTCAGGCCCGCATCGGCGGCGATGCGCACCAGGGCGGCCCGGCCCTGGCCCTGGAAGATTTCAGGCTGGGCGCGCATGATCTGGTCCACCACCTCGAAATAGCGGTCGTCGCCGGCGCAGCGGGCCAGCAGGAAGCCGGCCACGGCGATGTCCTGGGGCGCGGTGGGCAACTCGCGGAAGACGAAGCGGACGCGGTTGTTGTTGACGTAGCGTTCCTCGAACTCGGGCTTCACCTGCTCGTTCCAGGCGGCGCAGACGCCGCAGGTGACCGAGGCGTATTCCACCACCGTGACGGCGGCGTCCTCACCGGCGCCCTTGGCCATGTCGCCCTCGGCCGGAGACGACGCTCCACCACCCCCGCAGGCGGCCAGGGCCAGGGTCGCGCCGACGGCGGCGATCATGGCGGCGCGGCGGTTCAGGAAGGTCGGACGCATGGGCGGCTCCTCAAAACGATGAATTCGGCATGATCGCGCGATTCTCGGGTGTCGCGCGCTGGTCCCACAGTCGAGAACAAGGACGGCGAAGGTTTGTCAACGCTGATCGCCGCGCGTGTTGCGCATCACCGCCCGCCCCAGCTTCAGCAGGGCGGCCTTCACCGCGTCGGGTGCGGCGTCCACCGACCGGGCCAGCTCGGCCTCTGCGGCGGCGTCCAGGGGCGGCGCCGTGCGGGTCTTTCGCGTCGGGGAGGCAGGGTCGACCAGGCCGCGCACGGGGCCCTGGGATATCCGCAGCTTCTCCACAGCCCCCGCGCCCAGAAACAGGTTCACCCGCTCGATGATGTCGGCGGACTGGTGCTGGACCAGCAGGGCGGCGGCGCCCGCGACCCGCAGCTCCAGCGCACCGCCCGCGTTTCCGCGCCCCTTGGTCAGCTTCACCGGCTCGGTGACCCGGGCCAGCCGGTCGCCGACGATTTCGCGCCAGCGGGGTTGCAGCGCCTCGGCCCCGCGCCCGTATTTCTTGTCCAGTTCGCGGATGAAGGGCGCCAGCGACCGGCCGACCGGCGGGGCCGGCCGGGGCGCGGGGCGCGTCCGCTTGCGCGACAGAATCTCGCGGACCTCGGCGTCTGTGGGCAGTTGGCGGGCCATGGCTCTATATAGCCCCGATCATGACGCCGGACTCACCCCAATTCGTCCCTGCGGTCCGTGCCGCCCTGCTGGACTGGTATGACGCCCATGCCCGCGCCCTGCCGTGGCGCGTGGGCCCGCACGAGCGCGCGGCGGGGGCGCGGCCCGACCCGTACCGCGTCTGGCTGTCCGAGGTGATGCTGCAGCAGACCACTGTCCCCCACGCCACGGCCTACTTTCTCGACTTCACCCGGCGCTGGCCGACCGTGGCCGATCTGGCGGCGGTGGAGGACGGCGATCTGATGGCCGCCTGGGCGGGGCTGGGCTACTACGCCCGTGCCCGCAACCTGCTGGCTTGCGCCCGCGCCGTGGCGGGGGAGCATGGCGGCGTGTTTCCGGATGAGGAGGCGGGTTTGCTGGCCCTGCGGGGGGTGGGCGCCTACACCGCCGCCGCCGTGGCCGCCATCGCCTTTGACCGGCCCGCCAATGTCGTCGACGGCAATGTGGAGCGGGTCACGGCCCGCCTGTTCGCCGTCGAGACGCCGCTGCCCGCCGCGAAGCCGGAGCTGAAGCGTCTGGCCGCCACTCTGGTGCGCGAGGACCGGCCCGGCGATTGGGCCCAGGCCCTGATGGATCTGGGCGCCACCGTGTGCCGCCCCAAGGCGCCCCTGTGCGACCGCTGCCCTCTGGCGTTCGCCTGCGCCGCGTTCAGGACAGGCGATCCGGGGCGCTACCCCCTGAAGACGAGGAAAGCCGCCCGGCCCCGACGCAAGGGCGCGGTGTTCGTGCTCCGGGACGGGCAGGGGCGCGTGGCGCTGGAACGGCGACCGGACAAGGGCCTGCTGGGCGCCATGCTGGGCTTGCCCACCAGTAGCTGGGACGAGTCCGGCGCCGGATCAGAGGCCGCGCCGGTTCACGCGGACTGGCGGCCGACCGGCGAGGTGGAGCACGTCTTCACCCACTTCGCCCTGACCTTGACGGTGTTCGAGGCGCGCGGGCAGGGGGATTTCATCTGGACCGAAGAGGCCGAGGCCGCCCAGGCCCTGCCCAGCGTGTTCAGGAAAGCGCTGCGGCCGCCGCGATCTTCTCGGGCGATCGGCGCAGCATCAGGGTGAACCCCACCGCCAGGGCGGCGGGCAGCAGGGCCCAGATCTGACCCGCCACCGCCAGCCCGGTGGCCGCGGCCCACAGGGCGCCCACAAGGAATTCCGCCAGGCCGACCAGGAGCGAACCCTTGCGGCTCTTCTGGAAGTCGCGTCGCTGGGCCGGCTTCTGACGCCAGATATTGATCAGGCCCGCCGAGGCCGAGGCGGCCAGACAGCCGATCAGCACCACCACGCTGGCCAGCGGCGCGATCACCGCCAGCCCGGCCAGCGCCACGGCCGTCAGGCTCATGGCCGGGATCAGGGCGGCGTACAGCTTGGCCCGATCCACGCGGCCCTGCTGCACCGGCGCCGAGCGCAACAGCTCGGGGCTGTCCTCGGCCGAGATGGTGATCCACGAGAAGCTGCCCGCCAGCTGGCCCGCCATGATCACCACGGCCCCCGCGCCGAAGGCCACGCCCACGCCCGACTGCGCGTTCCTGAACAGGATGAAGCCCAGCGGCAGCAGATACAGCAGCCGCAACAGCACCTGGCTGAGCAACTGCGGATCGCGGGCCAGAAGACGCAGCTCCTTCTGCACCATCACCCGCGTCAGGCCGGCGGCGAAGGCGCGGTCAGCGACGCGGCGCGGCTTCGAACCGGCCCGGTCGCCCACGGCGGCGGCGGCGTTCTCGGCGAAGCGCCGGGCCAGGGCCGTGGTGGTGACCGCGAACACGATCAGTCCGGCGGCCAGAAACAGGATCAGGGGCAGGGGCTCACCCAGCACGGCGCGCAGGACCCAGGTTCCCCACCCGCCGTCCTGAAAGGCGTCCGACGCCGCCCAGGACTGGAACAGCTCGGCAAGGGCGCTCGCGCCTTCCTCGTCGTCGCGGGGACGGGTGAAATTGTAGATCTGGCTGGCCAGAAACGCCGCGGCGCCCACGAACCCCGCCGTCACCTGGGCCGCCACCCGGGTGCGCCGCGGACCGATAAGGGCGAACAGACCCATGGTCACGCCCAGGCTCAGGGTCGTGGCGATCAGGGTCAGGCCCGCGATCAGGCCGTAGAGCGCGAGCCAGTGCGGCTGGCCCAGCGCCCAGGCCGCCAGCACGAACGGCGTGATCAGAATGTAGTAGAGCAGGCCCGCCACCACCGCGATGGCGATCAGCCGCACGGTCAGCACCACGCGGGGCTTCAGCGGCGAGGACATCAGCAGGTCCAGATCGCCCCGCTGATACAGCGCCTGCACTGACGCATTGATGGCGTGGGTCAGCATCAGGGTCAGGATCGCCCCCATGGCCCCCGTGGCGATCAGGGCGGCCATGGGACTGGCCGTGAGGGGAAACTCGGACACAAGGAACGCCAGCCCCACGCCGCCGCCCACCAGGCCGAGAAGCGCCAGGCCGATCAGCAGGATCAGCATGGCCTTGCCCGCGCTCAGGCCCTCTTTCTTCTCACCCTGCTTGCCGTCCATGCCGCGCCAGCCGAGCCGCACCTCGTGCGCCAGCAGCCAGGGGATCGAGCCCGCCTTGAGAAACCGGATCATGCGGGGACGGGGCCGGAGGTCAGGTCCAGGAACACGTCCTCCAGTGTGCCGTCCTGACGACCCGCGCGCGTGCTCAGTTCGGCCAGACTGCCTTCGGCCAGCAGGCGCCCGTGCTGGATGATGCCGATGCGGTCGGCCATGCGCTCGGCCACGTCGAGAATATGGGTGGTCAGGATCACCGTGGCGCCCGTGCGCACCTTCTCCTGCAGCACGTTCTTGACCTGTCTGGCCATGGCCGCGTCCAGACCGGTCAGCGGCTCGTCCAGCATCAGCAGGCGCGGCTCATGGATCAGGGCGCCGGCCAGCGCCGCCTTCTGCTTCATGCCGCGCGAAAAGCCCTCGCACCGCTCGCCCCGATGCTCCCACAGGGCCAGCCATTCCAGCAGCTCCTGCGCCCGCTTGCGTGCGGTCTTCGCGTTGACGCCCCAAAGACCGGCCACGAACTCCAGATACTCCATGGGCGTCAGCTTGTCGTAGAGCATGGGCTCGTCCGGCAGCCAGGCGATCATGCGCTTGGCCGCGACCGGATCGGCGACGGCGTCCACGCCGAACACGCGGATCGAACCGGCCGTGGGCTGGGTCAGGCCCGCCACCATGCGCAGGGTCGTGGTCTTGCCCGCGCCGTTGGGGCCGAGCAGGGCGTACAGCTCGCCCGCCCGCACGGTCAGATCCAGGTCATCCACCGCCGGGCGGGTGAAGACCTTCTTCAGGCCGCGCAGCTCCAGCGCGGCGACATCCGGTGAACTCATTACGCATCCCCTGTCGTCACCCGACGGTGACGCGCGCGGGGCAGGGCGTCAACGCGTCACTGCATCCCGGCCCGCATCTGGGTGCGCAGGTCGTCGATGAGCTGGAAGCCCCGGTCGGTCTTGTAGCGCCAGAAGGTCCAGCCGTTGCAGGCCGGGGCGTTGTCCAGCAGGGCGCCAAGCTTGTGGATCGAGCCGGTCAGATCGCCATGGGCCAGGCTGCCGTCGGCGCGCACGCGCGCCTCGCGCTCGCCCCTGGGGCAATACAGACGGTCGCCGGGACGCAGCAGTCCGGCTTCCACCAGGGCGCCGAACGGCACCCGCGGTTCGGCCTTCTTGGAGCCCATGACCGCCAGGTCCTCGGGGGCGGCGGGGACCACGGCCTTGATGCGTTTCTCGGCGACCTTCGCGTAGGTCTCCTCGCGCTCGATGCCGATGTAGTGGCGGCCCAGGCGCTTCGCCGCCGCGCCGGTGGTGCCGGTGCCGAAGAAGGGATCCAGCACTACGTCGCCGGGCCGGGTGGCCGCCAGCATGACCCGGTGCAGCAAAGCCTCGGGCTTTTGCGTCGGGTGGGCCTTCTTGCCGTCTTCGTCCTTGATCCGCTCTTCGCCCGTGCACAGGGCGAAGGTCCAGTCCGAGCGCATCTGGGTGTCTTCGTTGAAGGCCTTCAGGGCGTCGTAGTTGAAGGTGTAGCGCTTCTGCTCGCGGCTGCGTGCGGCCCAGATCAGGGTCTCGTGGGCGTTGGTGAAGCGGGTGCCCTTGAAGTTGGGCATGGGGTTGGACTTGCGCCAGATGATGTCGTTCAGCACCCAGAAGCCCAGGTCCTGGATCGCGGCGCCCAGCCGGAACACATTGTGATAGCTGCCGATCACCCAGATGGAGCCCTCGGGCTTCAGCACCCGGCGGCACTCGCTCAGCCAGGCGCGGGTGAAGGCGTCATAGGCGGCGAAGCTCTCGAACTGGTCCCAGTCGTCGTCGACCGCATCCACCTTCGAATTGTCCGGCCGCAGCAGGTCGCCGCCCAGCTGCAGGTTATAGGGCGGGTCGGCGAAGACCATGTCGACGCTGGCGTCGGGCAGGCCCTTCAGCACTTCGATGCAGTCGCCCCTCAGAACGACATCGGTCTTGATACTCATGGTCGAAGGCCCCCGCGTGAACTGTAACGCTGACACTGGTGAATCATCGCGGTTAAGGACCGGTTGATTCCGTCGCGCTTGCGCCCTCGCGTTGACGCTTTAGGGTCCGCGCCTCTGTTCTGAATTCATGGGGTGCGTCAGTTGTCCGTTTTTTCCCGCCTGGCGACGTCCGTCGCCGTCGCCTGCCTGATCGCCGCGCCGGCCATGGCCCAGGACGCCGAGGCGATCCGCACCGCCAAGACCCTGCGCGACCGCGCGCTGGAAGGCACCATCGCCTATGATGTGGTCGAGCAGATCACCACCCGCTTCGGCCCGCGCATGGCGGGCACGGACTCCGAGCGCGCGGCGGCCGCGTGGGGCGAGGAATTCATGACCGGCCTGGGCTTGCAGAACGTGCGGGTTCACGAGTTCCCCCTGGCCGTCTGGAACCGGGGCGTGGAGCAGGTCGAGGTGCTCTCGCCGTTCCCGCAACCCCTGACCGTCACCGCCCTCGGCGGCGCCATGGCCACCCCGGCGGAGGGCGTCACCGGCGAGGCTGTGATCTTCCGTACTTATCAGGATCTGCTGGACCAGCCCGAAGGCGCGCTGGAGGGCAAGATCGCCGTGGTTCTGCAGGACACCCCCCGGGCCCAGGACGGGCGCGGCTACGGCTCCACCTCCGTGATCCGGTTTCAGGGACCGACCGAGGCGGCGCGGCGCGGGGCGGTGGGCTTCCTGTTGCGCTCGCTGGGGACCCACGATCACCGCTTCGCCCACACCGGCGCCACCTCGGTCAGCGACGACGCGGTTCCCGCCTTCGCCATCAGTCCGCCCGACGCCGACCAGCTGGCGCGCATGGCCGCCATGACCGACGAGCCGATCCGCATCCGCCTGTTCTCCACGGCGGGCTTCACCGGCCACGCCTATTCGCAGAACGTCATCGCCGAGGTGGTCGGCAGCGAACGGCCCGAGGAAATCATCACCATCGGCGGCCATCTGGACAGCTGGGATCTGGGCACCGGCGCCATCGACGACGCCTCCGGCATCGGCATCACCACCGCGGCGCTCAAGCTGATCGCCGACCTGCCCGAACGTCCGCGCCGAACCATCCGCGTGGTGTGGTGGGGCGCAGAGGAAGTCAGCCAGCCCGCCCCGGCGCAAGGCCTGGCCGGCGCGCGCGCCTACGCGGACTCCATCAGCGATGAAGCCGCGAACCATGTGGCGATTTCGGAAAGCGATTTCGGCGCCGGGCCGATCTACGCTCTGGGCCTGCCCGAGGGCATGGGCGGAACCGAGTTCCAGCGCGCGGCCATGCGGGTGCTGACGCCGCTGGGCATCGTCTGGGACGGCGCGCCCGCGCGGGGCGGCGGGCCGGACACCGGTCCGACCGTGGCGCTGGGCGTTCCCGCCTTCCGGTTGGCGCAGGACGGCACCGACTATTTTGACGTGCACCACACGGTGGATGACGTGATCGATCGCATCGAGCCCGAGAACCTGGACCAGAACGTCGCCGCCTGGGCCGCGCTGCTGTGGCTGATCGCGGATTCAGATGTGGATTTCAGAGCGGCGGCTGAATAGGGCGACCTGTAACCTTGGCCAATCCGCCGTTTTCGCTCTGACTGTTTGAGCTTCCGGCGAACCATGCCATCAAAGGTTGTTCGTCAACGGCGTTACGGGGGACTGCAGTGTCACAAGAGCCTTACCATCCGGGCCAGAACATTCATGTTCACACCCAGGCTCCGCCTCAGAGCAATGGCCTCGCCGTCGCATCTCTGGTTCTCGGCATCCTGTCGATCCTGTTTGCGTGGATCCCGATTATCGGACTGATCGCCTGGATACTGGCGCCGCTTGGTCTGGTGTTCGGTCTGGTCGCGCTCGGCAAGCCCGTCGGAAAAGGGATGGCTATTGCCGGATCGATCTGTTCGGGAATTGGGCTTTTGATCTGTCTGCTGTGGGTGATCGGTCTGGGCATGGCCGCCAGCAGCAGCGCAATCGTCTCTGATACGGCCTCTGAAGCGAGCGAGTCCGCGATCTGAGTTCGTCTCGTGTGATCAGGCCGCGTCGGGAGCGACAGCGGCCTTTTTCTTGCGCGGCGCGGGCGTCTTCTTGGGCGGCGCGGCGTCTTGTCGGCTTTCGATCTCGCCGTCGATCTGGGGCAGGATGTCGCTGGCGGCGATCTTCTGGGCGGGCAGGCCGTGCTCCAGGAGACGCGAGGCGTTGGTCCGCAGAACCTTGAGTTCCGCATCGGACATACGCGGGATCATGTCGGTGAGCGCCATGGTTTGAGGCCCTTTCTGAAAGAGGGGGCCTCAGGGCTGGCGCGCGAGGCGCCAGCCCTTCAGCTGATTGAAGCCGATCTCGACCACCACGGTATCCCCCACTTCCGGCGGAGAGGACGGATCCTCACGCACGGGAAGCACGGTGACCTGATGTCCGTTGACCAGCTTTACGCGGCGACGCCCTGAAGGCAGGACGCGAACGACCTTTCCATCAAAGGCGATCGCCGCGTGATCCCGATCGACGGCGGTGAACGCCGGATCGGGATCGTCATGCAGTTTATCCGCGATTACGCGGACTGCAGTTGGCCGGCGGATTCCTTGCCCGAACGCGCATCGCGCTCCAGCTCGTAGGAAACCTTCTGGCCTTCGTTCAGCGAGTTCATGCCCGCGCGCTCAACGGCCGAGATGTGCACGAACACATCCTTGCCGCCGTCGGTGGGCTCGATGAAGCCGAAGCCCTTGGTGGGGTTGAACCATTTAACGGTGCCGGTAGCCATATCATGACCTCCTAGTAGGCATTGGCCGCAGGGGACATCCCTGTTCGGCCTGTCGGGTCTGAATGGAAACGGCTGGCCTCAATGCGTCGCATAGAAGAACGGGGCGTTACGCAAAGAGATCGACCAGCCCAAGATGGCGGAAAACGAGGGCGAAAGCAAGGCGTAAGGCGAATCTCGACGCCAGACCCCTGAAAGGCTACGGCTCAGCAGACGCGAGCGTGGCGAAACTGGTAGACGCAAGGGACTTAAAATCCCTCGGCCTTTGGTCATGCGGGTTCGACCCCCGCCGCTCGCACCAGCAGCCGCGCCGTTTGTCCCAGAACGCCGTCCCACCGTTGCGCTGTGGGTGAGCCACGCTAGAAGCGGCGGCCAAGCCATCGGGATACTGACTCGTGAACAGACTTCTCACCACTGCCGCCATGTTCGCCCTTCTCGCCACGCCGGTCGCGGCTCAACCGGCCGAGGAACGGCCCGCGCTGGTGGTCGCCGTCGTCGTGGACCAGCTCAGCGCCAATCTGTTCAACCAGTATCGTCCGCACTTCCGCCATGGCCTGCGCCGACTGGCCGATGAGGGTCTGGTGCACATCAACGGCTATCAGAGCCACGGAAACACCGTCACCTGCGCCGGGCACGCCACGATCCTGACCGGAACCCACCCGGCGAGAAACGGGGTCATCGCCAACGGCTGGATCGACACCACCACAGGTCAGGATGTGTACTGCCTGGCCGCGCCCGAGAATGCGCTGGCCCATGGCGGCGAGAGCGACAACGGCCCGGTCGGGCCGGGTCAGATGCACGCCACGACCCTGGGTGACTGGTTGAAGGCGCGCGATCCGGAGAGTCTGAGCGTGGCGGTGTCGGGCAAGGACCGGGGCGCCATCGCCCTGGCCGGCCAGAATGACGACGGCGCCTACTGGTTCGTGGAAAGCGGCCTGACCACCTATGTGGCGCCGGGCCAGGACGCGGAGGCGCGTCTGGCCCCGGTCGCCGACTTCAACGCCGAGCTGGTGGAGGCCATGACCGCGCTGACCCAATCGGGCGAGCTGGGCTGGACCTATCAGCACGAACAGTGCCGCGCCCTGGCGGCGGACTGGACCATCGGCGACGGGACGTTTCATTCCGATCTGCCGCCGACCGCGTTCGAGGTCGAGGTCTCGCCGCTGTATGACGAAGCGACCCTGGCGGCGGCCGGGCATTTGCTGAATGGGCTCCAGTTGGGCCGTCGGGGCGTCACGGACGTGCTGGGCGTCAGCCTGTCGGGCTCCGATATCATCGGCCATGTCTATGGCACGCAGGGCCCGGAAATGTGCGAGCAGATGTTGCGGCTGGACGCGGCGCTGGGCGAATTCCTGGACCGGCTGGACGACATTCCCGGCGGTGTGGCGCTGGTCCTGACGTCGGACCATGGCGGCTCGGACATGGTCGAGCGGATGACCGCTCACGGCAATCCGGACGCCCGCCGCGGCGACGATGGCCTCGGCGTGCGGGTCAACGCCGCCCTGCGCGAGCAGTTCGACCTGGACTTTGATCCGCTGCGGTCGTCGGCCGGGGGGATTATCGTCACGGATGCGGACGGGGTCGGCCTGCCCGAACCCCTGCGAGGCCAGGTCGTCGAGGCGGCGGTTCGGATGCTGAACGCCGATCCGCTGGTGGCCCTGGCGGTGGCCCGCGACGACCTGCTGGCCGATCCGATTCCGTCCGAGCCGGACCCTGAACTGCTGACACTGCGCGAGAAGCTGCGTCTGTCAGCCGTCGAGGGGCGGTCCCCGGACATTCTGCGCGCCTACAGGCCCTATCTGAACGGCGGCGCGCGGTTGGGCGGCACCCTCTCCAGCCACGGGTCGCCGTGGGACTATGACCGGCGCGTGCCGATCATCTTCTGGCGTTCCGGCGGCGAAGGGCAGGGGCAGGAGCGCTTCTGGCCCCTCCGCACCGTGGACATCGCGCCGACCCTGGCCGCCGTGGTCGGCATCGACCCCGAAGGCGAGATGGACGGCCGCTGCGTCGAACTGGGCTGGAGCCCCACGCCCGCCTGTCCGTCGGGCGACTGAGGCGCGCATAACTTCATGTTTCGTGTGAGAGGCCTCGCCTTTCATACGGCGGGATTCGACGGCACAAGGGGCAGGCAAACCCTTTCACCCGTGGAACCCGCATGAACAGAGCCCGGCGCGCGCGCATCGTCGCCACCCTCGGTCCCGCCAGTCGGGCGCCCGGAACCGTCAAGGCCCTGGCCCAGGCGGGGGTGGATGTGTTCCGCCTGAACTTCAGCCACGGCTCCCACGAGGACCACGCCGCCGCGCTGAAGGCCGTGCGCGGCGCCGAGATGGCCCTGCAACGCCCGCTGGGCGTGCTGGCCGACCTGCAGGGCCCCAAGCTGCGCCTGGGCCGGTTCCGGGACGTGGAGATCTCCGTCACGCCGGGCCAGCGCCTGCGCCTGGATCTGGACGAGACCCCCGGCGACGAGACCCGCGTGTGCATGCCGCACCCGGAAATCTTCAAGGCCCTGCGCGAGGATCATCTGCTGCTGCTGGACGACGGCCGCGTGCGTCTGAAGGTGATCAAGCGCGACGACAAATGGGCCGACGTGGAGGTCCTCAGCGGATCGAAACTGTCGGACCGCAAGGGCGTGGCCGTGCCCCAGGCCGTCATTCCCGTCTCCGCCCTGACCCCCAAGGACCGCGAGGATCTGGCCTTCGCCCTGCGCATGGGCGTGGACTGGGTGGCCCTCTCGTTCGTGCAAAAGGCCGAGGACATGGCCGAGCTGAAGCGGCTGGTGAACGGCAGGGCCGCCTGCCTGGCCAAGATCGAGAAGCCCGCAGCCCTGACCGAATTGGCCGCCATCCTCGACTATTCCGACGGGGTCATGGTGGCGCGCGGCGATCTGGGGGTCGAGCTGGACCCCGAGGACGTGCCGGTGGCCCAGAAGCAGATCCTGCGCATGGCCCGCCAGCGCGGCGTGCCGGCCATCGTCGCCACCCAGATGCTGGAATCCATGACCAGCGCCCCCGCGCCCACCCGCGCCGAGGCGTCGGACGTGGCCAATGCGGTCTATGAGGGCGCCGACGCCCTGATGCTGTCGGCGGAGACCGCCTCGGGCGACTATCCGCTGGAATCCGTCGCCATGATGAACCGCATCATGGAACGGGTGGAGAGCGATCCCCTTTGGCCCGGCCTGATGGACGCCGAGCACGCGGGCATGGACGAGCACGATGTGGACGCTCTGGTCGCCGCCGCGCGCAAGGCCGCCGAGGCCTCGTCCACCGCCTGCATGGTGGTCTTCACTACCCTGGGCGGCACGGCCCGGCGCATGGCGCGCGAGCGGCCGTTGCAGCCCATCCTGGCCCTGACCCCCAATCCCGACACCGCCCGTCGCCTGGCCCTGGTCTGGGGACTGGAGCCCCGTCTGGGCCGCCAGCCGGAATCGCTGGAGCAGGTCACCGAGGACGCGGTGCAGGCCGCCATGGAGTACGGCCTCGCCGAGCCCGGCCAGCGCGTCCTGATCCTGGCCGGCACCCCCTTCGGCGCCCCCGGCGCCGCCAACCTCCTGCGCCTGGCCCACGCCCCGGCGAAGGCGAAGCGGAAGCGGACGAAATAGCCTTCTCCCGATGGGAGAAGGGGGAACCCGCGCACGAAGGCGCGAAGCGTCTTCGTGCTGGCGCGGGGGATGAGGGGCGGGCTGTTGCGCCTTGCACGCCGACCCTCACCCTCCACGCAGCGGTCTGCTTCGCATTCCGCTGCGTGGAGCCGGCCCTCTCCCGTCGGGAGAGGGTTCTCTTTTCCCTCCGCACCCCCCACACTGCCGCCCTCTTTCGGGTGAGGCGGCATGATCAAATACATCGGCTCAAAGCGCGCGCTGCTGGCGGACATCGTCCGGACGGTGCGCGGTTTGCTGCCGAACGGGGGAACCGTCTGCGACCTGTTCAGCGGCACGGCGCGCGTAGGCCATGCCCTCAAGGGCGAGGGCTTCACCGTCCACGCCAACGACCTGAACGCCTACGCCCACATGCTGGCCACGTGCTACGTCCAGGCCGACCGCGACCGCTGGGCCGACAAGGCGGAAACCGTCATCGCCGAACTGTCGGCGCTGAAGGGCGAACCCGGCTGGTTCACCAAGGCCTGCTGCGAGGACGCCCGCTTCTTCCATCCTCGCAACGGCGCCCGCATCGACGCCATGCGCGAGCGCATCGAGACCATGGGGCTTGAGCCCGAGCTGAAGGCCATCGCCCTGGTCTCGCTGATGGAGGCCGCCGACCGCGTGGATTCCACCGCCGGCCTGCAGATGGCCTATATGAAACAGTGGGCGCCGCGCGCCCTCAAGGACATCGAACTGCGGCTGCCCGCGCTTCAGCCCGCCGTCTCCGGCCCCTGCCGCGCCACCCGCGCCGACGCGCTGGAGATGGCCGGGCAGGTCCAGGCCGATCTGGTCTATCTGGACCCGCCGTACAATCAGCACTCCTACCTGGCCAACTACCACGTCTGGGAAAGCCTGGTCCTCTGGGACAAGCCCGAGACCTACGGCATCGCCAACAAGCGCGTGGACGTGAAGACCCGCAAGAGCCCCTTCAACAGCCGCCCCGGCATCCGCGAGGCCATGCGCACCGTGATCGAGCGGCTGGACGCGCCCAATCTGATCGTCTCGTTCAACGACGAGGGCTATCTGTCCCGCGACGATCTCGTGGCCATGCTGTCGGGCCGCGGCCACGTCCAGGTCATCGAGATCGCCCGCCCGCGCTATGTGGGCGCGCGCATCGGCATCCATAATCCCAAGGGCGAAAAGGTGGGCTCTGTCGGGCGGCTGCGGAACGTCGAATATCTGTTCGTCGCCACCGAACAGCCCGTGATCCTGGCGGCCGCCGCATGAGCCGGGAACGTCATGGCGCTGTCTTCGTTAGGCATCCCATGGATCAGCCGCTTTCCAGCCGTCCGTCCGCCCGCGTCAGTCATGTGGACGCCTTCGACACCCTCGCCGCCTGGCGCCCGCCGGAGCCGCGCCACCCCCGCTTCGGCGCCGCCAATGACGGAGACTGGACCGACGCGCCGGTCGAGAACGCCGCACCCGATGAGTCAACCATTGACTGGAAGTGGGGCGATCCCATCTCGGCCAATGCGATCGCCATCGGCGGAGCCTTGTTCTTCGCCCTTCTCGGCGCCCTGTTCGGCAACGCCCTGCAGCTGTGAATCTCCCTCTCCCATTGGGAGAGGGCTGCGCGCACGGATGCGTCAGCATCCGTCCTTCGCGCGCAGGGTGAGGGTCGGGTTCATCCGCCGGCCCACCGAACCCTCATCCCCCGCGCCAGAACCTCCGCTCCGCTCCGGTGCGCGGGTTCCCTCTTCTCCCAACGGGAGAAGGATTAAACCTCTTCCAGCAACGCCCGGATCGGCGCCCAGGTGCGGCGATGTTCGGGGCAGGGGCCGTGCTCGCGCAGGGCCTGCTGGTGCACCGGGGCGTTGTAGCCCTTGTGGCCGGCGAACCCGTACTGCGGATACAGCCCGTCCAATTCGACCATCACCCGATCCCGCGCCGTCTTGGCCAGGATCGAGGCCGCCGCGATGGACAGGGACAGGCCGTCGCCGCCCACCACCGTCCTGACCGGGCAGGGCAGGGCGAAGGGGTGGTTGCCGTCCACCAGAGCCACCACCGGCGTCACCGACAGCTGCTCGATGGCCCGGCACATGGCCAGACCCGTGGCCTTGAGTATGTTGACGTCCTCGATCTCCCGCGCCGAGGCGAAGCCGACGCCCCAAGCCACGGCCCGCGCCTTGATCTCGATCTCAAGTCTTGCGCGAGCCTTGGCGGTCAGAACCTTGGAATCGTTCAATCCGTCCGGCAGATCGCCCGGGTTCAGGATCACCGCCGCCGCCGACACCGGCCCCGCCCACGGCCCGCGCCCGGCCTCGTCCACGCCGCAGACGGGCGCGGCGCACAGGGCTTCCAGCGTGAGATTGGGACCGAGGGACATCAGCGGGCCATAGCCTTTACGGCCTCATGGCGAAAGCACGGGGTCTGGTGATCGTTGACCATGCCCACCGCCTGCATGAATGCATAGGTGATGACCGGCCCGCAGAATTTGAAGCCGCGCGCCTTCAGCGCCTTGGCCATGGCCTGCGACTGTGGCGTCTGGGTCGGCGCCTGACGGAAATCGGTCCAGTCGCCCTGCACCGGCGCCCCGTCCACGAAGCTCCACAGCCAGGCCGAAAAATCCTCGCCGCCGTCCCGCATCTCCAGCCAGATGCGCGCCCCGCCGATGGCCGCGTCGATCTTGGCTCGTGAGCGGATGATCCCCGGATCGGCCAGCAGCCGCGCCCGGTCATCCTCGCCGTACCGGGCCACCTTTTCCGGATCGAACCCGTCGAAGGCCGCGCGCATTGTCTCGCGCTTTCTCAGGATGGTGATCCACGCCAGCCCGGCCTGGAACCCGTCCAGCACCAGCTTCTCCCACAGGGCGCGCGGGTCGTACTCCGGCACGCCCCATTCCTCGTCGTGATAGGCGACATAGAGCGGATCGCTGCCGCACCATCCGCACCGACCTGACCTGTCCGATTCGCCCATGGCGACAGGGTAGGCCCCGGCTGTCACATCTGGAAAGTGGACGCCGTCGCAGAACCGCGTTCAATCTGTCCCTTCCGAAACAAGGGGAGCGGATCATGCGGCTGGGGTTGGTGATTGCGGCGTCTCTGGCGCTGATGCTCGGCGCGCCTGACGCCCGGGCCCAGACCTATACCCTGGCTGACGCGGCCGAGGCGGTGGCGACCAGCGATCTGGCCGCCCTGCAATACGTCGCCGCCGATCAGGCCCTGCTGGACCAGCTTCAGGCCACCGACCCCGAATCCCTGATCGAATTCCACCTCGCCATGGCCCAGGCCTATGAGGACGCCGGTCTGGAGGACGAGGCGCTGGAGGCGTACCAGGCCGCCCTCGTCGCCATCAGCCGCATCCGGGGCCGGGGCCACCTCAGCATGGCCGACCCCATGATTGCCGTGGCCCGGTTGACCGACGATCCCGCCGTGCGCGCGACCTGGTTCGAGAACGCCTACCGCATCCGCCGCAACCATCTGGGCCGCGCCCACCCGACGCTGTCGCCCTATCTGGACGAGCTGAACGCAGCCCGCGCCGAGGCGGGGCTGGAGGCCCTCAGCGAAGAGGGGGAGCGCCTGCGCAGCGAGCCGAACTTCGATCTGGTCAATGTCTACTGGGCCACCCACCGCGCCTCCACCGGCTCGGCCGCCGCCGCCGAGATGTTCGGCGGCCGGGCTGATCGCCTCAGCTTCGGCGTGGCCGAGGTCAGCGTGCCCCGCGACCGTGCGCCGGGCGCCATCCCGCGCCCCTCCATCTGGACGCTGGAGTTCCGCCCCGATCCGAACCGCCACATGGTCTTGAACAGCGTCACCCCCTACGCGGGCCGGGACGCCTTTTTCCAGACGGTATCCACCGTGGTCGACGCCACTGAGCGGCGCGAGGTCTTCGTCTTCATCCACGGCTACAACACCAGCTTCGAGGGCGCGGCCATCCGCACGGCCCAGCTGGCGGTGGACATGAATCTGGACGGCGCCCCGATCCTCTATTCCTGGCCGTCGCGGGCCTCGCTGCTCGGCTATGCCGCCGACACCGATACGGCGGCGGACGAGGTCCTGATCCAGGACGTGGCCGACTTCCTGACCGACGTGGCCGGCCGCACGGGCGCCGAGCGCGTGCATCTGGTGGCCCATTCCATGGGCAACCGGTTCCTGGTGCGCGCGCTGGACCGCATCGCCAGTCGCGCCGACCGGGTCCGGTTCGACGAGGTGGTCATGGCCGCGCCCGATGTGGCCGTCGACGAATTCCAGGACACCTGGCCGCGCATCATGAATACGGGCGAACGCTTCACCCTCTATGCGTCCCGCCGTGACCGCGCCCTGCAGATCTCGGCTCGCATCAACGGCATGCACCGCATCGGCGACGCCCGCGAGGTGGTGGTCAACACCGGCCTCCAGACCGTGGACACCACCGCCGCCTCGGCCGGGCTTCTGGGCCATGACGATTTCGCCGGCAGCGCCTTGGCGGACTTCCGCGCGGTCATGTGGCTGTCCCTGGCGCCCGATCAGCGCTGCGTGCTGGAGACGGCCGAGGACGACGGCCGCCGCTACTGGGCCTTCGGCGGCCAGTGCCCGGAGCAGGACTTCGGCGATGTGACCCAGATGGTCCGCGCCAACGGTTCGGTGGAGGCCGCCCTGTCAAAGCTGGAGACGGACATGATCAGCGTCGGCGTCGCGGCCCGTCAGGAGCTGGGCCGCAAGCGCGACCTGCTGCGCGCCCTGTTCACCCAGGCAGCCAGTCCGGCGGGCGCGCCGTAACCGGACGGCCGTCCACGGTCAGGACGCCGTCCATCCGGTCCAGCCGCATCAGGGCCATGGCCATGCCGTCGCGGCCCGACAGCACCGCGCCCGCGCGCAACTCCCCGTTCAGCACCTCGGCGCCGAAGGGCGGCGGCGGGCCGTCGAAGGCGATGGGCAGCATGCGGCTCTTGATGGTCCCGCGCCGCTTCATGCGCGAGGTGGTCTCCTGACCCACGAAGCAGCCCTTCCGGAAGTCGACGCCGTTCAGCAGGTCCAGATTGGCCTCGATGGGATAGGTCTTGTCGTCCGGCGCATCACGGGCCGGGTCGGCCACGCCCAGCGTGAGGCGGTGGACCGCATAGTCGTCCTCGCTGGCGGTCGCCGTCTGCTCACCGCCATAGCTCCGCCCGCCCAGGGTCGGCAGGCGCGGGTCGGGCGTGAAGCCGTCCGCCTCGCCGCCCCACGCCGCGAACACCGGATCGTCTGACGCCACGACCTCCACCTTCGCCCGCAGCTTGTAGAGGGTCAGCCGCTGCATCAGCGCCTCGCGTCGGTCGGCCGGGACGTCCAGCAGCACCCCGTCCTCCAGCCCCAGCAGGAACAGGTCCATCAGCATCCGCCCCGGCGGCGACAGCAGGGCGCCGTAACGCAGGACGCCGGGCGTCAGCGTCTCCACGTCCTGGGTCAGCAGGTTGTGCAGGAACGGCCGGGCGTCCGGCCCGGTGACGCGGACCACGGCGCGGTCGGTCAGTTTCGCGATCTGAAGGCTCATGACGGTGGATATAGGCCGATTGTCGCGGCGGGGGAGGGCGAAACCGGTCCTCCCGCGCGTTATGATCACCGCAATGAACAAACCCTTCCCGATTCTGTATATCGCCGAGGCGGACGCGGAGGCCGCGATCCTGTCCTCGGGCGTGCTCGCGTACCTGACCGACAGCGTGCCGAATGCGGTGATCACCGTGGTGGGCTCGCGAGCGTCCGCGCCCCTGTTCGCCGACCTGCCGGGGCTGGAGCGCCTGATCGTGCTGGAGCGCGAAGGCCGGCTGGACTGGATCGGCCTGTGGAACCAGCTTCGCGGGACCGAATGGGGCCTGATCGTGGATCAGCGCGGCAGCCAGATCTCCGGCCGCTTGCGTCGCCAGAAGCGCGCCGTGCGCATCGCGCCTGAACCGACCGAAGACCCGGTCCACGCGGTGGTCGAGGCCGCGCGCGTTCTGCAGTTGGACGAGACGCCGGCGCCGCGCCTGTTTTTCGGCGAGGAGACCCGCGCCGCCGCCGACGCTCTGATCGGTCCCGTGAACGGTCCCGTTCTGGCCGTCGGGCCGGGCGTGGACTGGATCGGCAAGCGCTGGCCGGCCGAACGCTTCGCCAAGGTCGCGGCCGCCCTCCTGGGCGACGGCGGCCCCCTGGCGGGCGGACGGCTGCTGATCGTCGGCGATCAGGCCGACCGTGACGCGGCCCACACCATCCGCTTCGCCGTGCATCGCCACCGGGTGATCGAGGCCCAGGGCAAGTTGACCCCGCTGCAGACCGCCGCCGCCCTGTCGCGGGCCGATCTCTATCTGGGCGCGGACTCCCTGTGGACCCAGCTGGCCGTGGCGGCGGGCGTGCCCTCGGTCGCCGTGTTCGGCCCCTCGGATGAGACCCGCGTGGGGCCCTGGCAGGGCCGCTCGGTGCGCGGCCCCCGTACGCTGGAGGATTTCCGCGTCATCGACCCCGGCCTGAACCAGCACATCCAGCACATGATGGACCTGCCCGTGGAACCCGTGCTTCAAAAGGCGCGGGACCTGCTGGCGCAGCCGCGGGCCGGGACGCCGGAAACGGAGACAGCCGATGAGCACCTATGACCTGATCGTTCGCGGTGGCGAGGTGGCCAACCACGCCGGACGCGGCCGCGCCGACATGGGCGTGAAGGATGGCAAGATCGCCGCCATCGGCGATCTGACGCAGGCCGACGCCGGAGAGATCGTCGACGCGGCGGGCCTCACGGTCCTGCCCGGCGTCATCGACACCCAGGTCCACTTCCGCGAACCCGGCCTGGAATGGAAAGAGGATCTGGAGACCGGCTCGCGCGCCGCCGCCCTGGGCGGGGTGGTCGCCGTGTTCGAGATGCCGAACACCAATCCCAACACCACCGATCCGGCCACCCTGGAAGACAAGCTGCACCGCGCCCGCGACCGCATGTGGACCGACCACGCCTTCTATATCGGCGGCACCCACGAGAACGCCGACCATCTGGGCGAGCTGGAGCGCCTGCCCGGCTGCTGCGGGGTCAAGGTGTTCATGGGCGCCTCCACCGGCGACCTGCTGATCGCCGACGACGACGGGGTGCGCAAGGTGCTCAGGAACGTGGCCCGCCGCGCCACCTTCCATTCCGAGGACGAGTACCGGCTGGAGGAGCGCCGCGGTCTGGCTCGCGCCGGCGACTGGACCAGCCATCCGGAGGTGCGCGACGCCGAGAGCGCCATCCTGTCCACCCGCCGTCTGGTGGGTCTGGCCCGCGAGGTCGGCCGCCGCATTCACGTGCTGCACGTGACGACGGCGCAGGAGATCGAGTATCTCGCCCAGCACAAGGACGTGGCCACCGTCGAGGTCACGCCCCAGCACCTGACGCTGGAAGCCCCCGAGGCCTACGAACGCCTCAAGGGTCTGGCCCAGATGAACCCGCCCATCCGCTCCGCCGAGCACGTGGCGGGCCTGTGGCGCGGCATCGATCAGGGGATCGTGGACGTGCTGGGCTCGGACCACGCGCCCCATACGCTGGAGGAGAAGGCCCGGCCCTATCCCGCCTCGCCCTCGGGCATGCCGGGGGTCCAGACCCTGGTCCCGGTCATGCTGACCCATGTGGCCAACGGCAAGATGAGCCTCGAACGCTTCATCGACCTGACCTCGGCGGGCGCCCAGCGCATCTTCAACATCGCCGGCAAGGGCCGTCTGGCCGTGGGCTATGACGCCGACCTGACCCTGGTGGACCTGAAGGCGAAGCGCACCATCGTCCACGCCGACATGGCCACCCGCTCCGCCTGGACCCCCTTCGACGGCTTCGAGGCGACCGGCTGGCCCATGGCCACCATTGTGCGGGGCCGCGTGGTCATGAAGGACGATGAGCTGATCGGCTCGGCCCACGGCCGCCCGGTGCGCTTCCAGGAAACGCTGTCGGCCTGACGCCCTTTGCGGGAAGGCGCCCGGCGGCTATATCCCACCGCTTCCCCGAACCGCGTACGGACACCATGGCCCGCATTCTCGTCACCTCGGCTCTGCCCTACATCAACGGCGTCAAGCATCTGGGCAACCTGGCGGGCTCCATGCTGCCCGCCGACGTGTGGTCGCGGTTCAAGCGGGCCCAGGGCCACGAGGTGCTCTACGTCTGCGCCACCGACGAGCACGGCACGCCCGCCGAGCTGGCCGCCGCCGCCGCCGGTCAGGACGTGAAGACCTATTGCGACGAGCAGCATCAGGTCCAGAAGGCGGCGGGCGAGGCCTTCGGACTCAGCTACGACGTGTTCGGCCGCTCCTCCAACGCCCCCAACCACCGCCTGACCCAGCATTTCGCAAAGGTGCTGGAGGACAACGGCCTGATCGAGGAGCGGGTGGATCGCATGATCTACTCCATCGACGACGGCCGCTTCCTGCCCGACCGCTATGTGGAGGGCACCTGCCCCCACTGCGCCTATGAAAAGGCCCGCGGCGACCAGTGCGACAACTGCGGCCGCCTGCTGGACCCCACCGACCTGAAGGATCCCTATTCGGCCGTCTCCGGCAGCCGGAACCTTGAGGTGCGCGACACCCGCCACCTCTACCTGCTCCAGACGAAGGTGGCCGACACGGTGCGCGGCTGGGTCGATGAACGCTCGCCCAGCTGGCAGCCGCTGGCCCGGTCCATCGCCTACAAGCATCTGGACGAGGGCCTGATCGACCGGGGCATCACCCGCGACCTGAAGTGGGGCGTGCCGGTGGTGGGCGCCGACGGCGGGCCGCGCCCCGGGCTGGAGGGCAAGGTCTTCTACGTCTGGTTCGACGCCCCCATCGAATACATCGCCGCCACCGAGGAGTGGGCGCAGGCGAACGGCGGCGACTGGCGCTCATGGTGGCGTCTGGACGAGGGGGCCGAAGACGTCCGCTACGTCCAGTTCATGGGCAAGGACAATGTGGCCTTCCACACGGTCAGCTTCCCGGCCACCATCCTCGGCTCGGGCGAGCCCTGGAAGACCGTGGACCAGCTCAAGGCCTTCAACTGGCTCAACTGGTACGGCGGCAAATTCTCAACCTCCCAGGGCCGGGGCGTGTTCATGGATCAGGCGCTGGAGCTGCTGCCCGCCGACTACTGGCGCTGGCATCTGACCGCCTACGGCCCCGAGCATTCCGACACCGCCTTCACCTGGGAGCAGTTCCAGGGCGCGGTGAACAAGGATCTGGCCGACGTGCTGGGCAATTTCGTCAACCGCATCGTCAAATTCGCCGAGAGCCGCTTCGACGGCGTGGTCCCCGACGGCGGCGAGCCCGGCCCGGTGGAGGCCAAACTCGAAGCCGACGTGACCGCCGCGCTGGCGACCCTGACCGCCGAGTTCGAGGCCATGGAGTTCCGCAAGGCCGGTCAGGCCCTGCGCGCCCTGTGGGTGCTGGGCAACGAATACCTTCAGGAAGCCGCGCCCTGGACCGCCTTCAAGACCGACCGCGACCGCGCCGCCGTGGGCGTGCGCACCGGCCTCAATCTGGTGGCCCTGTTCGCGCGCATCTCGGCGCCGGTCCTGCCGTTCACCGCCGAGCGCATCGGCGCCACCGTGGGCCAGACCGACCTGACCTGGCCCGAGCCCGACGCCGCCCTGCTGGACGTCCTGCCGCGCGGCCGCCCGGTCTCGGCGCCCGAGGTGCTGTTCAAAAAGATCGAGGACGCCCAGGTGGCCGAATGGGCCGAGCGCTTCGGGGGCGGGGAGGGCTAGACCGGGTCCGCAGGCTCTGGCTCAGGCTGAGGCGCCGCGCGCCGCTCCGCCCCGCCGGGCAGGCCCTCGGCGGTGTGGCCGTTCGCCTCGCCCGCGTGACGCAGGTGCTTGGCCTGTTCCTCCGGTCCGATGTCCAGCCACGAGCCGATCATGAATTCGTTGTGCGCCTCGGTGTGGCCCAGCCGCACGAGGGTCGAGCGATAGCCGTCCCAGATCATGTGCAGGGCCACGTACAGCACGATCAGCAGACCGATGTAGGCGATCCAGCGGTGCTTGTTCAGCAGGCGGGCGATGAAGGTGGCGGCGATGCCCATCAGGGCGATCGACAGGATCAGGCCGAACACCATGATCCACGGGTGGTCATGGCTGGCGCCGGCCACGGCCAGCACATTGTCCAGGCTCATGGCCACGTCGGCGATCATGATCTGCAGCAGGGCGGCGCCGAAGGTCTTGCGCTTGATGCCCATTTCCTCGGGCGTGGCCGCGCCGCCGCCGTGATGGGCGGCCAGGGCCTTCTCCATCTCGTCGGTGGATTCGGCCTGGTCGTGGGTGCGCTGCTCCTGAAGCTCGCGCCACATCTTCCAGCACACCCACAGCAGCAGGAACCCGCCCGCCATCAGCAGGCCCACGATGGCCAGCAGCTGGATGGTGATCAGGGCGAAGCCGATGCGCAAAACCACCGCGGCGGCCAGGCCGATCAGGATGGCTTTCTTGCGCTGCTCCGCGGGCAGGGCGGCGGCGGCCAGCCCAACAGCTACGGCGTTGTCGCCGGCCAGCACCAGATCGATCATCAGCACCTGGCCGAGCGCGACCATCTGGCTGGCGAATTCGGGGGAGGAGAAGAATTCGAACATCCGGCCTCTCTAGTCCCGCCGCCCGGCGGTCCGCAACGGCTCGTTTCAGCCGTGACGCTTCTGCGCCCGCGTCGCCTCATAAAGTGCGATGGCCGCGGCGTTGGACACGTTCAGGCTCTCGAAGCCGCCCGGCATGGGGATCTTGGCCAGCACCTCGCAGTGCTCGGCAACCAGGCGGCGGATGCCGTCGCCTTCGGACCCCATGACGATGACCGTGGGCCGCGCGTCCAGCGCCGCGTCCAGCGTCATCTCCGCCGAGCCGTCCATGCCGACTGCGCGCCAGCCCAGATCGCCCAGCCGCTCCAGCGCCCGGCTCAGATTCGTGGCCCGCACGCAGGGCAGGCGCTCGGTGGCCCCCGCCGCCGCCTTCGCCAGCGCCCCGGCCAGCGCCGGCGAATGGCGGTCCTGCACCACGATGCCCTTGGCCCCGAACGCCAGGGCCGAGCGGAACACCGCGCCCACGTTCTGGGGATCGGTGATCTGGTCCAGCATGACGATCACGCCTTCCGCGGGCTCGGCGATCTCTTCCAGCGTCACCCCTTCCAGCGGCGCCACCTTGAACACCAGCCCCTGATGCACCGCGCCGGGCGGGACCATGCGGGCCAGCGTCGGGCCGTCCATGACCTCGATCTGGTGGCCGTGGTTCAGGCCGCCGGACGCCAGCTCCTCGGCCCGCTCCTGGGTGGCCAGCAGCCGGCCCATGCCCTTGCGCGCCGGGTTGGCCAGGGCGGCCAGCACCGGGTGCCGGCCCCAGATCAGATTGTCCGGCTCCACCTTCTGACGCGGCGCCCTCGGCGCCGAATCTCTCGGCCCGGTCGAGTCGCTTTTCGGCGCCCAGCCCCGTTCAGGCCGGGGTTTGAAGCCTTGCGTTTTCTTGGGTTTCCGGTCGTTGCGTTCGCGGTTCGACGACACTATAAGACGCGCTCCGATTTGGGGGCCACCCGGCCCTCGGGTCCGGCGCCTCCCATATACGAGGCTGTCTGGAACACCGAGGGCTTTTGTTCGTACGGGTCATTTCGACCTGTCCGGACGAAGGCAGGGCGGTCCTGAAAGCGGCGCGTCGGGGGAATGTCCCGAGTGGCAAAGGGGGCGGACTGTAAATCCGCTGCGTAAGCTTCGTAGGTTCGAGTCCTACTTCCCCCACCACGCGCCCTTGCAGGATCGACCGACGGACGGCTTTCGGGTCGGAAACGGGTGCGGGCCTGCCCGCGCTCCATGCGCGGGTATAGCACAATGGTAGTGCAGCAGCCTTCCAAGCTGAGGATGTCGGTTCGATCCCGTCTACCCGCTCCAGTTTCTGCTGATTGAATGCAAACACGCCCCTCCCTTACGACGCGGGACCTGGGCCACAGGAGTTTTGGCCATGGCCAAGGAAAAGTTCGAACGTAACAAGCCGCACTGCAACATCGGCACGATCGGCCACGTTGACCACGGCAAGACGACGCTGACGGCGGCGATCACGATGACGCTGGCCAAGGCCGGCGGCGCCAAGGCGATGGCCTAT